>NZ_UPHQ01000184.1 GCF_900566055.1 Mycobacterium innocens | reverse complement strand
GCTTGATTCTCGGCGCCGGAGGGGCAGGCGGTGCCGGCGGGCTGAACGACTCCGTGGGCTCCGGCGGTGCCGGCGGGGTCGGCGGCAGGGCCGGGCTGCTGGGCATCGGCGGGGCCGGCGGAGTCGGTGGCGAAGGCTCGATTGCTGGTGGTGCCGGTGGGTCCGGCGGCAGCGGCGGCGCACTCGCCGGCTTTGGCGGCGCCGGTGGCGCCGGCGGGTTCGGCGACGACGGCGGCGTTGGTGGGGCCGGTGGCGCCGGCGGGCTGTTCGGCAATGGGGGCGCCGGCGGAGCCGGCGGGATTTCGCTGGCCGGCACGCCCACCACCGGCGCGGCGGGCGGCGCCGGCGGCAGTGGTGGCATGATCGTCGGCTCCGGCGGAGCGGGCGGGCAAGGTGGATTCACCTCGGTCGGCACCGGCGGAATCGGCGGGGCCGGCGGTAAGGCCGGGCTGATCGGCAACGGCGGCGCCGGTGGCGCCGGCGGCCAGGGCGCACCCGGCGCGACCGGGGGCGACGGCGGCCGCGGTGGCGACGCCGTCGTCATCGGCAACGGCGGCAACGGTGGTAACGGCGGCCTGGGCCCACCCGACGGTAATGGTGGCCTCGGCGGCGCTGGCGGGTCATTGCTGGGCCAGCCGGGTCTGACGGGCACCGGGTAGGCGGCGCGGCGCACCGGCACGCCGTGCGAAGATTTGGCATGACTCTTCGTGAGCGGCCGGTGGAGCTACCTGGGATGCTGCGCAGTCCCGGACAACCGTTCGGGCTGTACGTGCATATCCCGTTCTGCGTGACCCGATGCGGGTATTGCGACTTCAATACCTACACCCCGGCCGAGCTGGGCGGCGTCAACCCGGACGCCTGGTTGCTGGCCCTGCGGACGGAACTCGAGCTGGCGGCCGCACGGCTCGACGCACCCACGCTGAACACGGTATTCGTCGGCGGTGGGACGCCGTCGCTGCTGGGTGGTGAGCGACTGACGACGTTGCTCGGCATGGTTCGCGACTGTTTTGCGCTGGCGCCCGACGCCGAGATCACCACCGAGGCGAATCCCGAGTCAACCTGGCCGGAGTTCTTCGACGCGATCAGGGCGGCCGGGTACACGCGGGTATCGCTTGGCATGCAATCGGTGGCGCCGCGGGTGCTGGCCACCCTGGACCGGGTGCACTCACCCGGCCGGGCCACCGCCGCCGCCCGCGAGGCAATGGACGCAGGCTTCGAACACGTCAACCTCGACCTGATCTACGGCACCCCGGGGGAGTCCGACGACGATCTGCTGCGTTCGGTGGAGGCCGCGATCGACGCCGGTGTCGACCACGTTTCGGCCTACGCCCTGGTCGTCGAGGACGGAACGGCGCTGGCCCGGCGCGTGCGGCGCGGTGAGCTGAGTGCCCCGGACGGCGACGTGCTCGCCCATCGTTACGAGTTGGCCGACGCGCGGCTGACCGCGGCCGGGTTGAGGTGGTACGAGGTGTCCAACTGGGCCCGGCCGGGAGGCGAGTGCCGGCACAACCTCGGGTACTGGAACGGTGGCCAGTGGTGGGGCGCCGGTCCCGGTGCGCACGGTTACGTCGGCGCGACGCGATGGTGGAACGTCAAGCATCCCAACGCCTACGCCGAGCTGGTGGCGGGTGCGACGCTGCCGGTGGCGGGCTTCGAGCAGCTCGGAGCAGACGCGTTGCACACCGAGGATGTGCTGCTGAGAATCCGGTTGCGTCAGGGGTTGCCGGTGGCCCGGCTCGACGCCGCCGAACGCCGGCGGGCCGAAGCCCTGTTGGCCGGCGGGGCTGACGATGCGTTGCTCGTCGCCGAGGGGGACCGGTTGGTCCTGACGGACCGAGGGCGATTGCTGGCCGACGCCGTGGTGCGCACGCTGCTGGGGTGATCCGAGGTCAGGCGGTGGTATGGAACCACTGCCCGACCATGCGGGCGACCTCGATATAGAGCGGGATCCCGATCGTGACGTTGTAGGAGAACGTCAAACCCAGTGATGCGGCGAGCGGCAGCGTCGGACTTGCCTCGGGGATCGCCAGTCGCTGCACCGCCGGAACGGCGATGTAGGACGCCGCGCCGCACAATACCGCGAACAACACGTAGGTGCCCGGCTTGAAGTCGCTATTGGTCAGGTAGGCGTAGCTGTGGGCGGCCACGATTCCCAGCGTCGCAAAGAGGTTCGGCGCCAATAGGCCGAAGAAGATGAATCCCCGACCCGCGGTCCTGAGGTCCTTGAGCTTGCGGGATGCCGTCATGCCCATCTCGAGCAGGAACAGCGCCAGCACGCCCTGGAAGGCCGTGACGAAGAAGGTGTCGTCGTCGTGGACGACTTTCCCTCCTTGTAGTCCGCTGATGAGTCCGATGACGATGCCGCCGAGCAGCAGACACAGCCCAGGGTTGAGGAAGACTTCCTGCAGCAGCTCACGCGAGAACAGGGATGCCTTGCGGCTGCCTTCCCCGGCTTCCTGCCAATCCGGATGCTCCTGCTTTTCCAGCGAGAGCTCCAACTCCTGCTCGATTCCGCGGTCGTTGGTGGCCTCGAGGGTTTCCCCGCGGGCCGGCCGCGCCGCGGTTCCCGGCCCGAGTGAGACCTTGGCCGGGGGGGTGTAGCCCGGCTCGTCGGGCATATGCCCGGCCTCGTCCATTCCCCGGTGCCGCAGGCGTGCCACCAGGTAGAGCGCCACCAGGCAGCCGGGAATCTCCATGACAGCCAACATCACCGGCATGTAGGCGTTGAAGGCGATGCCGACGCTGGTAAGCACCGCGACGCAGGTGGCGAAGGTCCCCGCGGAATCCGACCCGTAGTAGCCGGCGACGGTCGCTCGATCGACTCGCCGCATCGAACTCATGCGGCTCAGCAGCAGATAAGCCAGTCCGCCGATCGCGAAGTTCAGGAGAAAGCCCAAAACCATGAATCCGACGATCGTTGCGATGCTGGACGCCTTGATCTTGGCGAGCTCTTCACCGCCATGCCAGCCGATGGCCAGCAGCAGGTACATGGTGAGGCCCTGGTAGATCACGTAGGGGAACTCGAACCGCACCTTGAGGATCGGGATCAAGAACCCGAAGTAAAAGAACAGCAGCAGCGGTTTGAAAAGGTTGTGGGTGAAATTCTCCCAGAACTCATGCAGCATTGGCGCCTCCCATGCTCGTGCCGCGATCCAGGAAGCAACCACCTTCAGCGGAGCGACCGGGAACACCCCAGACAACGCTGAGAATTTAGCGAGGCTGCGGCCGGACCGCTACTCTTGACGCGCGCAAAATCCCTGGATTCGCGGTATTTTCGGGCACCCGGCGACCCCTAGTACTGCCGTGTGGCAGTTCGCGGTGCCAATTGTGCTGGCAGTGTGCTGTCAGCGCCCTAATAGCGTGAGTTCAATGTGAATCGGCTGCCAATATGCTGTGAAATCCTGTTTGGGCCATCAGCGCGCGGAAGAAATCAGTGACGGCCGGACGCCGATATCCCGCTTGCGGTGGGTCACCGTCCGCCACGCAATGGGCGAGTAGTGCGTCGTGGTCTCCTCGAAGCCGTCGACCTTGCATACCGTAAGCACGCCGGTGTCCTGGTTGATCGAGAGCTCCTCGCTTTCACCATGGACTTCTTCGCCGTCCGCGAGATGGATCACGAACATGTGCTGGTCCCTCCTCGTGCTGGCCTGCGGGTGGGCATACGACGTCTCCGGCGGACACACAGCCGGTTAGGCAGTAATGCTAGGAGAGTCGCGCGCACAGCAATCTGTCGTTATGTGGCCGGCAAGTAAACGATTGGTAAACGTTTGGCGTTTCCTGTGTCTGGCGTGAGCACTGGCGAGCCGCCGGGAACGACCGGCCACCCGGCGGCAGCCTGCGGAAGAAGACGGAAACTCGGCCTGGCCAGGTGGCGCCACGCCGGCCCGACCATGCCATGAGGGAGGCCCCGACTGCGATCGACTCATGGTGAGCCCTGGTACGGACGGCATCTGCGCGGCAAGGCCGCGGAATGCATTTAGTAGGTTAGGCTACATTTACTAATGCTGTGGAGGGGAGCATCGCGATCAGTACTGCCAGTACCGCTGAAGTGTCGATTCCGATGCCGGCCGACCTCGAGCCGGCTGATCTCGCGGCCGAGTTGGCCGCCGCCCTTTGCGAGACCTCCGGTGAGCAGTACCTGCTCTACGAATACGACGGGCAATGGGTCCTGGCCTTGGGCGTGCAGGCGATGGTGGAGCTGGACAGCGACGAGCTGCGCCTGATCCGCAACGGCACCAGTCGCCGGCAAGCCTGGTCGGGGCGGCCGGCGTCGGTACTGGGCGAAGCCATCGACCGCCTGCTGTTGGAGACCGACCAAGTCTTCGGCTGGATCGCCTTCGAATTCGGTGTCTACCGATACGGGCTGCAGCAGCGGCTGGCCCCCCGCACGCCGTTGGCCCGGATATTTTGGCCCGGCAGCCGAATCGTGATGACCAGGACCGAGATTTGCTTCATCGGGGCCGGGGCGCACCACCGCCAGGCGGTGCACCGGTTACTGCGCGACGGAATAGCCAGCGTGCCGCAGTCCCGCGCAGTCGACGTGTCTGCCGACCCGTCCGGATATCGCGACCGGGTGGCCACGGCCCGCCGCGAGATCTTGGCCGGCCGGTACCGTAAGGTGATCCTATCCCGTTGTGTCGACCTGCCTTTCGAGCTCGACTTCCCGTCGACCTATCGCCTGGCGCGTCGGCACAACACTCCGGTGCGATCGTTCATGTTGCAGCTTGGCGGAACTCGGGCGCTTGGCTTTAGCCCCGAACTTGTAATGTCCGTTCAGCCCGACGGCGCCGTGGTCACCGAGCCACTGGCCGGCACACGTGCTCTGGGCCGGGGCGTCGCAGACGACCTGCAAGCTCGCCGCGACCTGGAGTCCAACGCCAAAGAGATTGTCGAGCATGCTATTTCGGTACGCACGTCATTCCGGGAGATTGCCCAGATCGCGAAACCGGGAACTGCGGCCGTCACCGATTTCATGACGGTGCGCGAGCGCGGGAGTGTGCAACACCTCGGCTCAACGATCAGTGCGCGCCTAGACCCAGCGAGCGATCGGATGGATGCTCTGGAAGCACTTTTTCCTGCCGTAACGGCGTCGGGAATTCCCAAAGCGGGGGGGGTCGAAGCCATCTTGCGTCTCGACGAAGGTCCGCGGGGATTGTATTCGGGTTCGGTCGTCATGTTCTCCGCAGACGGCGGCCTTGATGCCGCGCTGACGTTGCGGGCGGCCTATGAACGGGACGGGCGCACGTGGCTGCAAGCCGGCGCCGGGATCATCGAGGCCTCGCAACCCGAGCGGGAATTCGAAGAGACCTGCGAGAAGCTTTCTGCGTTGGCCCCGTACCTGGTTGAACGTCGGTAGCCGGCACCGGAGTCCGGTTCGACCGGACGAATCCAGCTGCGCGGTGATCAGCAACACATCTTCACAGGGACTTTCGGCCCTAGCGGACCGAAAGGCAGCCGGGGACGCTTCGACTCAAGCGATCAGTTCGACTGCTGTTCGGGCCGAAGAAGAAAGCGGGGTGGCTGCGGCGTGTATGCGCTCAAGCCGTGGTCGGTGCGAGAATTCCCCGATCTCACAGTGCTTTCCGGCCCACGGGTGTCGGCCTCGCAAGGCGAGTATGTGGCGCGTTCGGTGGGACGGGTGCTGGCCCATCACGAGATCTCCGGAGGCGCTCGGGTTCGGCTGAAAACCGGAGCCTGCGGCCGCGGGCCGTTGATCATGCAGGTGAACCTGCGCGTCGGCGAACTTCCGGCGCGGGTGCTCGCCGTCACGACGGGTATCGACGAACTGACACCGGCATTGCTGCGGCTGGATCGTCATATCGTGCGGATGTACGGGCAGTGGCGACCTCGCCCCTGGCCCGATCCGACCCGCAGGCTCTTGACCATCGCCGCCGGGGCCGTCGTGGTACGCCGCAAATCGGTGGTGCTGCAGCGCACTACGCCGTTGGAGGCGGTGGCGGTGATGGATGCCATGGACTACGACGCGCACGTATTCACCGACGTGGAGACGGGCGAGGACGCGGTGGTGTACCGGGCCGGCCCCTCGGGGCTGCGACTGGCTCGCCAACGACACGTGTATCCGCCGGGATGGGCGTGGTCGTCGAGCACGCCCGGGCCGGCGGTGCCGCTGATCGTGAACTCCCGCCAGACGGCGTGTCTCAACGAGGACGCAGCAGTGCACCGCGCCGGTGAACACCGGCTTCAGCTGCTGTTTTTCACCGACCCGGCAACCGGTCGCGGCAACCTGCTCTACCCGCGCTACGACGGCAACCTCGGATTGATCACTCCGTTGCAGCGTGTCTGACTTGCATGTAACCGGGGTTCACAGATATATTCACTGTTACTGAACGGCACACATAGCTGGGAGACCCCTCATGCCGAAGGAAATGACCAACCTACAGCTACTCCACGAACTTGAGCCCGTGGTGGAGCAGCTGCTCAACCGCCACCTCTCGATGTTCAAGGAGTGGAACCCGCACGACTACATTCCTTGGTCGGACGGCACGAATTTCTATGCCCTCGACGGCCAGGACTGGGAGCCCGGGCAGAGCCAGCTTTCCGATGTGGCCCAGGTGGCGATGGTCCAGAACCTGTTGACGGAGGACAACTTACCCTCGTACCACCGCGAAATCGCGATGAACTTCAGCATGGATGGACCGTGGGGGCAGTGGGTCAACCGATGGACCGCCGAGGAGAACCGGCACAGCACCGCATTGCGTGACTACTTGGTGGTGACCCGCGCGGTGGATCCGGTCGAGCTGGAGAAGCTTCGCATGGAGCAAATGACACGGGGTTTCAGCCCGGGCCAGAACCACCAGGGCGATATGTTTGCTGAGAGTGTATTCGACTCGGTGATGTATGTCTCGTTCCAGGAGTTGGCCACCCGCGTGTCGCATCGCAACACCGGTAAGGCCAGCAACGACACCATCGCAGAGCAATTGATGGCCAGGGTGTCGCACGACGAGAACCTGCACATGATCTTCTACCGGGACGTCAGCGCAGCCGGACTCGACATTGCGCCCAACCAGGCGATCAAGTCGGTGCACCGGATTCTGCGGAACTTCAAGATGCCCGGCTTCACGGTGCCGGAGTTCCGCCGCAAGGCCGTGATCATCGCCGTCGGCGGCGTCTATGACCCGCGGATCCACCTCGACGAGGTGGTCATGCCGGTCCTGCGGAAGTGGCGGATTTTCGAGCGCGAGGACTTCACCGGCGAGGGCGCGTGGATGCGCGACGACCTTGCCGTGCTGATCAAGGAGCTCGAGGAGGCCAGCGACAAGTTCGAGGACTCCAAGCAGCGCTATCTCGAGCGCGAGGCTCGCAGGGCCGAGAAGATCACCGCTGACCGCGTGCTCAAGACCGCGGGGACGTTGACGCTCAGCGGACGCTGAGCGTGCCCTGGCTGTGGACGGTCAGGGGAGGGTCGTCCGCGAGATCCGGCCGACGGCCCGCGTGTATGTGCCGGGCGCCAGGCGTTTGACGTTCCAGCCGATCTTGGCATCCAGCTGGGGCAGACAGTAGAGGTCGCCCCGGTCGTGGGCGTCCAAGCACACGCGCGCGACTTTCGCGGCCGAAAATCCGGTCCAGCGCATCAGTTTGGCGGCAAGTGCGCTGGATTGTTCGCTGATACGGCCGGATTCGACGATGTTGGTCTTGACGAAGGTCGGACACAACACCGTGACCTTGATTGCGGTGCCCGATAATTCGGCCGCGAGGGTCTCCGACAGGGAGAGCACGCCGGCCTTGCTGACGTTGTATGCCGCCATGCCGGGAGCCGCGGCGAACGCTGCTGCCGAGGCGACATTGATAATGCCCCGCGGGCTTCGTGACGGCTCGGCCGCGCGCAGGATAGGAGTGAATACGTGGCAGCCGTGGATGGGTCCCCACAGATTGACGCCCAGCACCCACTTCCAATCATCCAGGGGCACTTCGCCGACGGGCGCGCCGCCGGCCCCGACGCCGGCGTTGTTGATCACCAGCGTGGGCGCCGCATCGAACCAGGATTGCGACTGTTCGGCCAACGAACACACGTCGTCCACCCGGGACACGTCGCAGCGGATCGCAATGGCTTTCGCACCCCGTTCGGTGAGCATCGCGGCCGTCTTGTGAGCGGCTATTTCGTCGACGTCACTGCAGACCACCGCGCCGCCGCGGCGGCCGAGTTCGACCGCGAACGCGGCGCCGATCCCGTTGCCGGCGCCGGTAACCACGGCCAAGGCCCCGTGTGTGGTGGCCTTCGACTTGTTCAGCAGCCTGCCCACAGGCCCCAACACTTCAGCAGGCCTCAGCAGCGGCATTGTCCTGCAACGAATTTGCGATGAATTCGCAGGCGTATGCCATGGCCTTGGCTGCTTCCGGCGCCATTCGCGGAAGCGCCTGGAATACGTGCATCTGGTCGGGCCACACCTGCAGGTCGCAACTGCCGCCGGCGGCGCGGATGTCGGCGGCGAGTTGACGCGCGTCGGCCTCCAGGATTTCCGCCGCGCCGGCCTGGATCAGGGTGTTCGGCAGCACCGGTCCGCCGGCGACGTCGAGGGTCAGGCGGTGATAGGTGGGGTCGATGCCGGCGTAATACAGGCTGACCACCCGGGCCGCCGCGGCCGCCCGGACAGCGGGATCTGGGCGTAGCTGTTCGCGAGCGGCCGAGAGCGTGAACGTAAGGTCGATCAGCGGTGAAAACAACACCAGTGACGCCGGTGGATTCGCGGCCACATCCCGTTGCAGCAACATGTCCACCGATAGGTGGCCACCTGCCGAATCGGCAACCACCACAATGCGTTCCGATGGCAGGCCGGACGCCTCCGGTAGCCAGTCCCAGCCGGCGCGAACGTCGTCGGCGGCGGTGGGGAAGCGGTAGCGCGGCGCCAATCGGTAGTCGACACAGAACACCGGCAGGCCGGTCAGTGACGACAGCCATGACGTCAGCCGCCGGTGTGTCCGGGGTGAACACATGGTGTAGCCGCTGCCGTGCACGTAGTAGATCACCCCGGCGGTGCCGGCCGACGAGCGGTGAGTTGCCTCCATGTGCGTTCCGAACACCCATTCACCACGGACTCGACGGCCGTCCGCCAGAACGGAATTCACGTGTTCGACCCGGGTACCCGCCAGAGATGGCCCGAAGGTGCCCATGAGTCTGGCGATGAGCTGGCGCGTCAGCCACATTCCCCATGCTCGCTCCGGCGGTATCGCGCCGGTGATCGTCGGCATGATCGCCGTGCTCACCGCTACCGCAGTGCGGGAGCGTAACGACCCGCGCGCCGGAACGACGTCCGTCATGGCACGGGAGTCAATATCAAACGGCGACATTAGTCAACGGTAAGTTTGGGGCAGGATTCATGGTTCGCCGAGGGAGTGGCGCCGTGCGAGGGCCTGACGCGCGATCGCCTTCTTGTCGATCTTCCCGACCGCCGTGGTGGGCAGTGATGCCAGCGGCAAGAGCATGTCCAGGCGTGCGTGTACCGCCACGCCGCGCTCGTCGAGGTAGCCGTTCAGTTCCGCAATTGTGATCGGAGTACCAGCGAAAACTACCGCCGCGCAGATCTTTTCGCCTAGATCCGGGTCGGGGAACGGGACCGCGGCGACGGACCCGATCGCCGGGTGGCTCAGCAGATGCTCTTCGATGTCCTGGGCCGCGATGGTCTCCCCGCACCGGCAGATGACATCTTTGGCCCGACCGGTGACCACGAGGTAGCCGTCGTCGCGAAGGCGCACCAGGTCACCGCTGCGATAGAATCCATCTGAATCGAAGCAGCGCTGGTTATCCGGCTCGGCGCAAAAGTAGCCGTTGATTGTGTACGGACCGCGCACCAGAAGTTCGCCTACTTCACCGGGTGCCACTGGCTCACCCTCGACGTCGGCAATGCGCAGTTCATCGGCGGGCGACAGTGGTCGTCCCTGAGTGTGCTCCACCACGTCCGGCGGATCGTCGAGGCGGGTGAAGTTCAACAACCCCTCCGCCATCCCGAATACCTGCTGTAGGCCCGGGCTCAACATCGACTGCACCCGGCGAGCGTCCTCGGGCTCTAGCTTGGCACCACCGACTTGCAAGAGCCGCAATGTGTTTGGCGTCACAGGTTCCCACTCGCAGGCTTGGGCCCACAGCTTGGCCAGAGCAGGCACGAGCGCGGTGACGGTAACACCGTACCGTTCGATCGTGGCGAAAGCGGCCTCCGGGCTCGGATCGGTGCCGAAAACGACGGTGGCGCCGACACTCAACGCGCCGAGAATGCCGGGGCAGGCCAGCGGGAAGTTGTGCGCTGCCGGCAGTGCCACGAGATACACGTCATCGCAAGTCAAGTCGCACACCTTTGCACTCGCGGTGGCGTTATAGACGTAGTCGTCGTGAGTACGCGGGATCAGTTTCGGTGTGCCAGTGGTACCGCCCGACACGAGCAGCAATGCCGGAGACGCGGTATCGACCACATGGTCGGGCGGGTTGCCGGTAGGCAACTCTGACCACGAGATGAATGGGCCAGGATCTCCGTCGACGATGACGTGGCGCAGTCGCGGATGTGCGGCAGCAAGCTGCTCGGCGATGGTCCGATAGTCGTAACCGCCGGCCGTCTCGGGGATGACGAGCCCGACCGCATCGCTTACCTTCGCGAAGCGGGTCAGTTCTGCCAACCGATGCCCGGGCAGGCACATCACCGGAATGGCCCCGGCGCGCAGCAAACCGAAAAACGCGACGGCGAACTGGCGCGTATTCGGCAACTGCAGCAACACCCGGTCAGCGGGCGCAATCCCGAGACCGGCTATGCCCGCGGCGGCTCGGTCCGCGAGTCCGTCGAGTTCGGAGTAGGTGTGGCTGCCGGCGTCATCGACCACAGCAACACGGTCCGGCCATGTCGACGCGGCCCGCCGCAACAGCGCATCAACTGTGTGACCGCTCCAATACCCACCTTCCCGGTATCTCGCTGCCCGTTCTGGAGGAAAGGGGACGAAGCCCACGAGCGACGCCGGTTGAGGCGGCCGGACAGAAGTAACTGGCACGTGATGCCCCCTGGGTCGACCGTGTCCTGCCCCTTGGACGTAGGGTAGCGTAACACGAAGTTAGGGCAGCCTGGGCTAAGCGGCGGAGGTGATGTGGTGGACCGCGCATCACTCGGCGGCGTGCAGACGGACTCGGAATGCCATCAGCGTCCCTTCCGTTCAGCGCGGACGGCGGGTCCACGGTGACCAGGACGCTCGCGGTGGTCGGGGCCGGCGCGAAGGCGGTAGCTGTGGCTGCGAAGGCCGCGACGCTGCGGGAAATGGGCATCGAGGTGGGCGACGTCGTCGCCGTCGAACGCGCCGGCGTGGCGGCCAACTGGCGGGCCGGCGGCGGCTGGACCGACGGTCGGCAGCGGTTGGGCACCAGCCCGGAAAAGGACGTCGGCTTTCCGTATCGGTCGGCGCTGATTCCAGGGCGCAATGCCGAACTCGACGAACGAATGATGCGGTTTAGCTGGCAGTCATATCTGGTTGCTAACGACCAACTTGTCGGCTGGATCGACCGGGGCAGGCCGGCGCCCACGCACGACACCTGGGCCGAGTATCTGCGTTGGGTCGCCGACCGTGTGGCAATGAAAGTTGTTCGCGGCGAAGTAGTTCAGATTTCGGCCAATGAATCGCATTGGGTACTGCACACACGTGAGTCGAGCTTGTCGGCCGAGACCCTGATGGTTACCGGTCCGGGTCAGCCGGAACGGTCCATGCTTTCCGGTGCTCCGGGACTGTTGTCGATCGCGCAGTTCTGGGAGCGCGCCGGGCGGCACGAGCGCATTGTTGCGGAAAACGTCGCGGTCATCGGCGGTGGGGAGACCGCGGCGTCGGTTCTCAACGAGCTGTTCCATCACCGGGTGTCGGCGATCACGGCGATTTCCCCGCAAGCAACCCTCTTCACCCGCGGGGAGGGTTTCTTCGAGAACTCGCTGTTTTCCGACCCCACCGGGTGGAACAGCCTCAGCCGATCCGAACGGCGTGACTGTATTGCCCGCACCGACCGCGGGGTCTTTTCTGCGCGGGTTCAGGAGGCACTACTGGCCGACGAGAGGATCCGCCATTTGCGCGGGCGCGTCGGTGGCGTGGTCGAAAACGACGGCCGAATCTGGATCACGCTCTGCACGGACAACTGCGGTGAACCCCGCGAGACCCTTCATCGCTTCGATCTCGTCATCGACGGATCCGGTGCAGATCCGCTGTGGTTCATGCCGCTATTGAGCCGGGCTGCTGTCGATCTGCTGGAGCTGGAAGTTGGCGGGCCGGTGACATGTGAGCGGCTGGAGGAGGCCATCGGGCATGACTTGGCTGTCGTCGGGGTCGCCCCGAAATTGTTCTTGCCCAATCTATCCGGTGTAAATGAGGGCCCGGGATTTCCTAACTTGAGCTGCCTGGGGCTGCTCTCCGACCGGGTGCTGGGCGCCGAGATGGGCGTCGCGGACCGACCGATGGGGAGAAGCGGTGAGTACCAATCCGTTCGATAACGACAACGGCACGTTCTGCGTCGTGAGTGGCGACGAGGAACAGCACCGTCTGTAGCCAACTTTCATCGACGTGCCGGCGGGCTGGCGCGTGGTGTCCGGTGAGGATACCCGCGCGAATTGCTTTCGTAAGTTGACGAGAACTGGACTGACGTGCGCGCGAAGAACTTGCGCGGTGGCCCCACAACAGATGCAGCCGAGATTCGCTCGGCAGCTGCCATGTTCACGGTGCGCCAAGCTGCGCCAAAATGTCCGCAACCGAGGCCCCGCCGAGAAGATCCGAGACCTCTAGGTCGTGATTTAACTCGGCCTTGACACGTCGCCGTAGCTCTAGTGCCTGCAAAGAATCCAGGCCGATCGCGACCATGGGGACGGTGACGTCGATTGTTTCGGCGCGATCGACACCAGTGACCTCGGCGAAGAGGTGTATCAACTGCCGCGGCAGTTCGGTCCGCTCTGCGGAAGCCCTCATGTCGACGAGCGGCGGGCTCAGCTGCGACACCAACGGACCATATCCCAACGTTTCCAGCACCGGCCGCGCGCGATCGAAGTCGAATGCCGCGACGATGGCATTGTGACGAAACGACGCCATTCCCATTGTGATTGCATCGCCGGAAGACATTGGAAGGACACCGATCCGGGACAGCCGTGCCATACCGGCGGCATCGAGATCATGATGTACCCATTGGCCCCACTGCACAGAAACACAGTCCAGACCCTGGGCACGGAACCGGTGCGCCATCGCGTCGAGCATTCGATTGGCCGCCGCATACAGGACCTGGCCACGACCACCGATCGTCGCCGCCGCCGAAGAGCACAGAGCCACGCGACAGTTGTCCGTCCGGGGGAAGGCTTGCAGTATTCGGGAAATGCCAACAACCTTGGCGCGCAACGCCTGATTGGCCTTCTCGGCGGTGATGTCCGCATACTCGATGACCGCGTAGGCGTCGACGGCGGCATGGATGATCAGATCCGCGGGTGTATCCCGATTTGCCGAGGCCAATTGTGACACTGCTGCTGGATCCCCCACGTCGCAGCTAGTGACCCGGATTTGGGTCGGGGTGGCCGAACGAATCTGTTGCAATCGAGCTGCGACCGCGGCAGTCTCCCCGGATCTGCTCACCAGGGTGATTCGTCGCACGCCGCGGTGGGCGAAGTGATCGCAGAATTCGAGCCCGAGGTTTCCGGTCCCTCCGATGATGAGCGCATGTTCGGGAGGCGCGATACCGGAGGCGGCGTCGCGGGTCTCACTTTCGACGAGCCGCTTGGCGTAGAGGCCGCCGTTGCGGAATGCGAGCTCCGGTTCTTCGGGGGTGTGGACCGCCGCGAGGATCGCGTCCGCCGATTCTGCTGCCGTCAGCCCGGCCGGCAGATCGAGATGACGAAACCTCACGTCCAGATGTTCGGCGCCGATGCAGCGAAAGCCTGCGCTGGCCGCCGCGTGCACGGGATCGGGCGGTACATCATCGGCGATTACCGCCTCACCGGCGACCGTCACCAGCCAGCAGTCGCTAACCCCGTCGCTGAGTGCCGGCCACCACGTGCGGTTGCCAAAGAACGTCGCGACCTCGGCTGCGGCCGCCCTGTCGCCCAGCGCCGGCGATTGCGGAATAAGGATTACCTGGGTGTCGAGATGGCCTTGGACAACCGCATTTTCGCCGCCAATCAGGCATGCGGCGGCGCCGAGTTCTCCGGCCGCCATACAGACCGCGGAGACCAGGTCCGAGCAGAATCCAGTGTGATCAGCGATTCCAATGACACGCGGTGGTAGCAGCGAGCGCTGCGACAACCGTACCCAGTTCTCGGCGAGACGTCGCGCCGGCGTGGTCTCGGGAACCGGGCGTTGTCCCTCGGCCACGGCCATCGATGCGGTAGCAGGGGGTTGGTGGGCATGGTGCGCCTGGACATCCTCATATGGCAGCCACAGCCGGGTCTGGTGCATGCAAGTATTGGGAAAATCCAACAACGGCAGGGAGATTGGTCCGCCCGACGGGGTGCCCAAACAATCCCACGAGTAGTCCAGGTCATGGAGAGCCAGCTGAGCGAGGTTGCGGGTGAACTGGTCGAGATCTGCTGCCGCTCGGTCTGTGGTGCCCACCACCATCCTCGGGCGGTCATCCGACTGCGTGGCGAGATTCTCGTGAATCGCCAATTGGAGCGTGGGGTGTTCGGCCAGCTCGACGAACGTGTCGACGTCGCGCTGCACCGCGGCCGCGATAGCCCTGTCGAATCGAACGGTATTGCGCAGGTTCCAGAACCAATATTGGTCCATCGGCAGGTCGGGTGTAATGGGGCCACCGAGGGTGGCGCCAAGGCAGTCGATCTCCGTGTCGAGGAACTTCGGATTCTGCAATTGGCGTTGCATGGCTACGCGCGCCTTGGCGCCAAGCTCGTTGATCAAGCTGGTGTGCGCCGGGTAGTGCACCCGAATGATCCGCGCAAACGTGCCGCGCTGGGTGAACGTGTCGACGATGCGCTGCACCATTTCTCGATCACCCGAAATGCCCACCATGGCCGGGGAATTGACCACTGACAGCTGCGCCCAACCCGGGCTACGCGCCAGTATGTCCTCACAGGTGTCGCGGTCGGCGGCGACGACTGCCATCGCATAGTCACCGGAAGCGAACTCGTCGGCGGTTTGTGCGCGTATCGCGACGATCCGGACCGCATCTGCCAACGTGATTGCGCCGGATACGTACGCCGCGGCGATTTCGCCTTGGCTGTGGCCGATGGTGACGTTGGGCACAATGCCGAATGATCGCCACAAGGCGGCCAGCCCGGCCATGTGCGTGAACAGGGCCGGTTGGACGACGCCAGCGCGGTCTTCGGCCGGAAAACGTTCGTTGAGAAGGTAATCCAATGGGGAGTCATTGAACTGTGTCGCGAAGGCCGCGGCGCAGCGATCCGCCTCGGCACGGAATGCCGGCATCGATTCATAGAAGAGCCGCCCCATCCCAGGTCGTTGGCTTCCCTGCCCGGGGAAAACGTATGCGCGGCGGCGGATGGTCGCGGGTGTGTTTGTCCGTACCAACGAAGGATGTTCGCGGTCACTGACGACCGCCTGTAGGGCCTCGACAAGATCGTCACGATCGGCAACCATGGCCAGGGCTCGGTGTCGACGTGCGGTCCGTGTCCGAAACAACATTCCGGCGATCGCCTGTGGTGCGACGTCGGGATGATCTGCCGCATAGGAAAGCAGGGAGGCGGCCTCGTGGCGCAACAAGTCAGGAGTGTCCGACGACAGCAGGACGGGTACGGTGCCGTTCGGAAGCTGGTAGGTCAGCGGTGTCACGTTGTCACACCCCGGTATTCACCGGCATCGCGATGATCGCATGGGCATTGGCGCCTCCGGCGCCGAACGAGGACACGGCGCCGTACCGGACGCCACGTTTCGGTTTCCACTGATGCAGTTTTGTCGCCAATCGCAGGCCCGTCATATCCCAGTCCAACTTCTTGGTCGGGTTGTCCGAAAAGAGAGTCGGCGGAATCTGACCGTGCGCGCCGGCGAGCAGCAGCTTGATGAGGCCAAGTACTCCTGAGGCTGCTTGCGCATGTCCGGCATTCGACTTCACCGAGCCCACTAGCGCCTCGGAGCCCAATGCGCCGTAGGTTCGGAAAAGAGCCAGCAATTCCACCGGGTCACCCGCTGGAGTCGCGGTGCCGTGTCCCTCGATCATTCCCACATCGACAGGGTCGATTCCCGCCGCAGCGATCGTCTTGCGCATCAGTTGCTCTTGCGCGCGCACGCGAGGAATGAGGATCGGCTTTCCTTTGCCGTTGTGGTTGGTGCGAACGGCCAGGATGCGTCCGAAGATGCGATGTCCCAATTTCCGTGCCCTAGACTCACGTTCGACGAGAACCATCCCGGCGCCTTCGCCCCAGACAGTACCGGTAGCGTCGTCGGAGTACGCGCGGCAATGCCCGTCATCGGAAAGGGCATGAAGCCGTGCAAACTCGTAGAAAGCGGCCGGCGAACCCATCACACACACCGCGCCGGCAAGCGCCCATTCGCACTCGCCCGTCTGAACCGAGGTAGCGGCCAGTTGCAGTGCGGTGAGCGATGATGCACACGCCGAATCTATGGCTATTGACGGACCGATCAGCCCAAGGCAGTGCGAGATCCGTCCAGCGCCACCGAGCTGGCCCATACCGACGAGCCGGTGTCCACTGTAGGCGTCGACCGTAGCCACCCGGGGGCCGTACTCCGTCTGCGACATGCCGACGAAACAGCCGACGTCTGCGCCCTCGAGCGCGCCGGGGTTAATTCCGGCGTTTTCCAAGGCCTTCCACGCCACTCGCAGCACGACTCGCTGCTGAGGGTGCATCGCGATGGCTTCCCGATGGGTGATGCCAAAGCAGGTGGGGTCGAATGTGCCTGCGCCGTCGAGGAATCCGCCGGCGTCGCAAACATGTCCCCAGCCATCGAGCCGGGATAACGACTGCAGTTCATCGAGGGGCCAGCCGCGATCGCGCGGAAAGGGTGCGATCAGCTCCTTGGCTTCGGTCAGCGCCGACCACAAGGCGCTGGGTGTATCGATTCCCCCGGGGGCCTCGACAGCCATGCCGGAAATGACGATGGGATCGATGGAGGCGTCGTTGCTCACGCGGTCTGCTCACATCGCGCGCTCGACGCCAACAGCTCCGCGACAGCGCCGATGTGTGACTTCAGGTAGAAGTGCCCGCCGTCGAACATCGTGACCCTGGCGGTGTCGGTGTGTCTGCCCCACCCGTAGAGATCGGCCAGCGTGATGAACGGGTCCTGATCACCGCCCATGGCGTGAACCGGGGTCGCTATCTTGACATTTTCAGCGCAGGAGTACGCGTCAAAGGCGTGGTAGTCGGCTTTGATCACGGGCAGTGCAATTCTCATGAGGTCGCGGTGCGCGAACACGTCGGTATCGGTTCCCTCGAGCGCTGCCAGATGGTCGAGGATGTCCTCGTCGTCCTTGGGGTGTGGTGGTTTGGCCGCGACTCGGCACGGTGCAACCGCGGCGGACACGTTGAGGTGCCGCACGTCGATTCCGCTGGTTTCTGCGATCCGGACAAACTCGAAAGCCACCAGCGCCCCCATGCTGTGACCAAATACGACGATCGGAACCCCGCGATGGTGTTGTGCCGTCGAAAACTCAGCGAATGCCCCGGCAGCGATGTCGGGAAGCGAGTCCAAGGGGGCTTCAGCTGCCCGATCTTGGCGTCCCGGGTATTGGAACACGATGACCGCGAACGTCGCGCTGAGCACCTTCGAGAAGTCGCGATAGGCCGATGCGCCGGACCCGGCATGCGGAAAGACCAGCAGCGGAAGGCTGTTGGCCGAATCCGGCCGATGGAACTGCCTCATCCACCCCACAGTGCGCGGCATGCACCAATACCCCTTCGCTTACGGTCGCTGCGCGACAGCCGCAAGAGCCATGCAACTTAGCGAAGGCTAACATAATCTCCGGGTGCCCTGGGGTGGGCCTGGCTAGGCGACCCGAATGTTTGGCGCAGTTGCCTGGCGGGCTGTCCGCCGCTACCGCTCGCGGACCATCAGGGCAGCGCGCTTGTCGGGCAGATCGAGGTCGGTGATGCGCCGGAACCCGGCACGCTCAAACGCCCGCACCGACCGCATGTTGTCGACGTCGGGTTCGGCCACCACTCGGGTGGCGCGCGGATCCGCATCCAGCTGCCACGTGCAGACCGCACGCAGCAGGTCGACGGCCAGGCGCTGGCCGCGGCATTCGGCCGGGCCTAGGAGTAGGTGCACGCCGGCATCGTGGTCGCGGGCGGCGTAGTACTGGGCCAGCGGGTCCAGATCGGCGCGGTAGAGCTCCCAGTAGCTCATCGGGACGCCGTTGAGCACGCCCAGGTACGGGGTCGAGTGGCTACTGCGGTGCTGTCGGCGCAGGTAGGAGGCGATTCGGACCCGCGGCCACGGCTTCCCCCAGAAGCGGGCCACCTCGGGATCGTTCATCCAGGAATGCACCAGGTCAAGGTCGCGGCTGGGGACGAGCCGACGCAACCAGAACTCACCGGAGAACCGATGATGGTCCAGCGCGGCGCGGCGTTCCCGCAGGTCCAGCGTGTTCACCGCATACCTCCCGACCGAACGACCCGCACAATTCGCATGAACGTATCGGACGCAGGGTTGATCCGGTCCCGTAGCCGCTATAGCCGCAACAGCCATCAAACTTAGCGAAGGCTAACATAAGCCCCTGTGCGGGGACGTTGCTCAGAGCAGACGGCATTTCCTTGGCCGGTGGAGAGAGGTTCATTGATGCGTGTGGCGTCGTTGCAGGTCAAGACTGGCGGATCGCAGGAGTAGACGAAGCATGGCAGACGATGTGAAGACGATGCAGGAACGGCGCCGGGAACTGCTGCGCCGGCGTATTGCCGAAAGCGGTGTGGCGGCGCGGGAGTCGGCGGGTGCGGCGCGCATCTGTGCGGGTGAACGCTACCAGCTGTCCGGCGGCCAGCGCCGGATGTGGTTTCTGCAGGCCATGGACCCCGCCGACGTGACGTTGAACATCTGCGTTGCCTATCGACTGACCGGTGCGGTGGACCAGGCGCGCTTGCGGGCGGCTTTCGCCGATGTTGTTGCGCGCCACGCTATTTTGCGCACCACATATGCGGTGGATAGCGAGGGGGAGCCCTATCAAGTTTTCTCCGACGATGTCGAGATCAATTGGCGAGCCGACGATGTGACCGCTCTTGCGCAAGAGGGACGCGAGCGGCAGATCGAACACTTGGCCCGGCAGGAGTTCGGCCGGCCATTCGACCTGACGAACGAGCTGCCGCTCCGGATCACCCTGATACGCACCGGTGCGGACGAATTCGTGCTGCTTTTGGTTGTCCACCACGTCTGTTGGGATGACGACTCCTGGGCCGTGTTCTTCGCCGATCTGAGCGCTGTCTACAACCGTCGCCAACTGAGCGGCCCTGCGCCACAGTTCATTACCGTCGAAGTGCTCGAGGCCGCGGCGGAACCTACCGTTGCTGATGTGGGCTACTGGGCGGACACGTTGCGCCCGACACCCGAACCGGTGGAGCTTCCCGGTGCGGCCGCGCCACACCCGTCCCGGCGGGCTGCCCGTCGCATTCGGGCGGTGCCCGTCGACCTGTTCTGCCGGGTCGAGGAATTTGCCCGAAAACGCTCCGCCTCACCGTTTATGGTGTTGTTGGCGGTCTTTGGGGTGTTGGTGCGGCGTTATACCGGCGCAACAGATTTCCTCGTCTCCGTTCCGGTCACCGATCGCAGGGCGAGGGCCGAGGGTGCCATCGGGTATTTCGGCAACACGCTGTTGCTGCGGGTCGCCGCGCGATCAGACGATAAGTTCACTTCGTTCGTCGACGCGGTGCGCGAAACCTGTCTCGCCGGCTTCGCCCATCAGTCCGTCGGCATCGATCGTGTGGTCCGCGAAGCAAACCCAGAGCGGATGGGACACGATGGCATGGACCGGCTGGTTCGACTGGGTTTCAGTATGCGTAAGAGCGCCGGTGGATTGGTGTTGGACGGCATCAGTGTGCGACAACTCGAACTTGGCGCGGTAGCCGCCCATCTTCCGCTTGCCCTGGCGGTTGTACTCGACGTGGAAGGCGTGTTCATCGAGTGTGAGTATCAAACCGATGTGCTCAGCTCTGCAGTCGTCGACCAGATGCTGGCTCACTACCTACGGCTGTTGGACAACGCGCTACGTGAGCCCGGGCGGCGCGTCGCGAGTCTCGACCTGCTCGGCGCTGGCGAGCGGGATGCCGTCCTGGCAAAGTCGCACGGCGCACTGGTCGACACGCCCGCTACCACGATGGTCGCGGTCTTGGAAGCACCCGCGGTCGCGGCCCCCGACGCGGTCGCGCTGATTTCCGACGAGGCAGAGCTGAGCTATGCCGAACTGCACCGGCGTGCGAATCGCTTGGCGCGCTGGCTTGTCCGGCAGGGAGTGGGTCCCGACGACATCATCGGCTTGCGCATGGCCACGTCGATAGAGTTCATCGTGGCCGTGCTGGCGGTCCTGAAGGCCGGTGCAGCTTACCTGCCGATCGACCCGGCCTACCCGGCTGAGCGCATTGAATACCTGGTCACGGACGCCCGCCCACAGATGGTCATTTGTCGCCAGGAATTCGACGCCGCCGTGTGGGCCGCCGCCGAGATGTCGGACGTCGAGCTGACCGATGCCGACCGGCGGCACGCGTTGCGTCCCGAACACTTGGCCTACGTCATCTACACGTCCGGCTCCACCGGCCAGCCCAAGGGCGTGGCGGTCTCGCATCATGCGATCGCCGACCACGTCACCGGTTTCATAGCCGAATGGAGCATGACCGTCGAGGACCGGTTGTTGCAATCGTCGTCGGTGAGCTTCGATGCTTCGCTGCTCGACATCTTCGTCACGCTGTCGGTTGGCGCGGCGCTGGTTGTGCCCAAGCCCGGGGCTTTCGGTGACATTGGCTACGTCGCTGATTTGATCACCCGCCACCGCATTACCGTGCTGCACATGGTGCCGTCCATGTTGAGCACCCTGCTGATGCTGCCGCACGTCAAGCAATGGCAGGCGTTGCGTCACGTGCCGGTGGGAGGCGAAGCGCTTCCCGGTGAGGTGGCCGACAAATTCGCCCGCTACTTCGACGCGGAGTTACGTAATCACTACGGCCCGACCGAGGCGGTTGTCTGCTCGACGCACATCCTGGTCGAAGGGTCGTACGGCGCGCGCGTGGTGCCCATTGGTGTGCCGAACCGCAATGTGTACGCCTACGTACTTGACGAAGAGTTGCAGCCGGTGCCGGCGGAGGTGATCGGTGAGCTGTACCTCGGGGGTGTTCAGTTGGCACGCGGGTATCTGGGGCGTCCCGGCCTGACTGCGCAGCGGTTTGTCGCCGACCCGTTCAACCCCGGCATGCGGTTGTATCGAACTGGGGATTTAGTGCGTCGCAACATCTCTGGATGCTTGGAATTCATCGGCCGAGCCGACGAGCAGGTCAAGGTTCGTGGCTACCGTATCGAATTGGCAGAGGTTGAGTCCGTGATCGCGACACATCCGGCGGTGCGGCACTGCCTGGTTGTTGCCGAAGATTCCGAGGCTGGGCCCATGCTTGCCGCATACCTGGTCCCAGCGGCTGATTGCGCCCAGGTGGCTCTTGACGAGATCCGCGCACATGCTGCCTCGGTGCTGCCGGAATACATGGTGCCCAGTGCATTTGCGGTGATCCCCGACGTACCGCTGACTGTCAGCGGCAAATTGGATAAGCGGGCACTGCCCGCACCAACGCCTATCGCGGTGCGCCGCTACCGCGAGCCGGCGACGCGGACCGAGCGACGGATGTGCGAGATCTTCGCCCGGCTATTCGGCTGGGAGCGAGTCGGCGCTGAGGACTCGTTCTTCGGGCTGGGCGGTCATTCACTGCTGGCGGCCCGGCTCGTCGCACAGATCCGTGCCGAGTTCGGTGTCGAGCTAACCGTCCGCACCGTGTTCGATACCCCGACCCCGGCTGGACTAGCGGCCGCGCTGGTCGAGCAGTTCCGTGCCGAGTTCGAGATCGACCTGGACGCGCTGGATGTCGAGGACGCGTCCGATGACGCTTCCCATGACCCTCAGTCCGGGCCACAATCTGTTCGCCCAGAACTCGTCGAATCGGTTCGGCCGGAACGGCTCCCACTGTCGCACTCCCAGCTCGCCGTGTGGTTCCAATATCGGATCAATGGCGCGCGTGACGGCTTCAACATGCCATTTGCGCTTCGCTTCGACGGTCCGCTGAACCCCGTCGCTCTTGCCAAGGCGCTTAACGATGTCGTGGCCCGACATGAGGCGCTACGCACCAATTTCGCTGAGCACGAAGGCGTTCCGTATCAGATCGTGCACCCCAGCCTGGATCTGGAACTAGCTATCCAGACGATCGACGCGGGCCACCTCGACGAGGCGATGGCGCAGCTGCGCCGGCATGTGTTTACCCTGGAATCCGGGTCGCTGGTCAGAGCCACCCTGTTTGCGCTGGGACCTGATACGCACGTGTTGTTCTTGATCGTGCATCACATCGTTAGCGATCACGCATCGCTGG
Source organism: Mycobacterium innocens (assembly GCF_900566055.1). Lineage (GTDB taxonomy): Bacteria > Actinomycetota > Actinomycetes > Mycobacteriales > Mycobacteriaceae > Mycobacterium > Mycobacterium innocens. The sequence goes on along the minus strand of NZ_UPHQ01000184.1, from coordinate 16,052 downwards.
GTGTCGTCTTTGACGATCTGGTCGCTGCGTATCGCGCCCGGCTGCAAGGAGAGGAGCCGCAGTGGGCCGCGCTGCCCGTCCAGTTCGCGGATTACGCATTGTGGCAACGAAATGCGCTGGGGTCCGGGTGGGGACACGCTGAGCTGTCGTATTGGCGTGATGCATTGGCTGGCTTACCCGATGAGATTTCGATAGCGCCTGACCACTCGCGTCCGCCCGTGCTCGGAAAGCGCGGGGAGGTGGTGAGTTTCACGGTCCCCGCAGCGCGCAGGGCGGCCCTTATTCAGCTTGCCGAGGAAAATGGCGCGACCGAGTTCATGGTCTATCAGGCCGTCCTCGCGGTATTGCTGCACAAGCTCGGCGGCGGCACCGACATCGCAGTTGGCAGCCCGGTGGCGTGCCGGGTCGAATCGATCACAGAGAATCTGATCGGCCTGTACGCCAACGTGGTGGTGCTGCGCAACGACTTGTCTGGCGATCCAAGTCCGCGCGCCATGCTCGCCCGCAGCCGCGACACGGTGCTCGATGCGTTCGCACACCAGGAACTTCCCATCGAACGGTTGGTCGAGGCGCTCAACCCGCCGCGTTCGCTGTCCCGAAACCCGCTGTTTCAGAACATGATCCATTTTCGTGGCGAGGATTGGGCGCTAGTACCACGCGATCTCACCAGGACGGGCGAAACCACCGTCGTTCCCGTTCCGATTGACTTCGAGGTTTCGTTACTGGATTTGGATGTCGGGATGAGCGTGACACCGCAGAGAGAACTGCACGTGCGGGTTGTCGCCAATGCCGATCTATACCAACCTGCGACCGTCGCGCTGATTGCCGATGCTCTCAACGCCGCGCTCGATGCGTTCGCGATGACACCGGACCGTCCGGTGTCCACGTTGGAGTTGCTGCCCCCCGCTGACTTGGAGAAGCTGCTCGCTCCGCCAAGCCCTCCCGTCGCTATTCCGTCGGAACTGGTCGCCGGCGGCTCGGCGGAAACCGAGCGGGTCCTGGTCGCCTTGCTGGAGGAGTTGCTCGACATCACCGGCGTCGACCGCGATGACAACTTCTTCGCTCTGGGCGGTGACAGCATCATTTCCATCAAATGGGCGGCGCAGGCCACCGCGCAGGGCGTGGCCTTTACCCCGGCAATGGTGTTCGAGCACATGACCATCGCCGAGCTCGCCGCGGCAATTGATGCGGCCACCGAACCGCTGGCGGCCGAGGCCGATTCGGCGCCAGAGCAGGAATACACGCCGATGAGTGCATCGGGCCTGAGCCGGGAGGCGTTGGCCGAGCTGACCGCATCCTGGCTCAAGGAGTCGTGAACGCCATCATGACCGCAGCTCCGCCGCAGATCGAAGACGTTCTCGCTCTCAGCCCGCTGCAGGAAGGGTTGTTCGCCCTATACCGAATGGCCGCGGACAGCATCGACCTTTACACCATGCAGTTCGTGATAGATATCGACGGACCGGTCGATGTCGAGCTGCTTCGCCGCAGCGCTCAAGCCATGTTGGACCGGCATGCGAACCTGCGCGCCGCCTTCTGGGATCGCGATTTACCCAAACCGGTGCAGATCGTACCCGCCCACGCCGAGCTGCCATGGTCCGAAAGGCTCGCGCTGCCAACGGAATTCGATGCTATCGGACGATCGGAGCGGCACCGACCGTTTGATCTGCGTCGTGGGCCGGCATTGCGCGTTGTTCTGCTCACCGTTCCCGGTGAGACCAGGCGGCGGATGATTTTCACCGCGCATCACATTCTGGTGGACGGTTGGTCGCTTGCCGTGTTCTTCACCGAAATGCTCGCCGTGTATCGGGCGGCGGGATCGGCCGATGGGCTGCCAACCGCGCGCCCCTACCGTGACTACATCGTATGGCTCGCCCAACAGGACAGGGCGGCTGCGATCGCCCAGTGGACCGCGTATCTGAAGGGTGTGTCGGGACCGCTCATGGTCGCCGACGGCACAATCGCTGCGGGTGATGGCGTGCCGGAGAAGACGAAACTGCTGTTACCTGCGTCCGATACGGCACGTCTGCGAGAGTGGGCCGGCCGCAACGGCCTCACGCTCAATACCGCAGTGCTTTTCGCCTGGGCTGTGGTGCTCGGTAGGCTCACCGACCGTCGCGATGTTGTCTTCGGCACTATCGTCTCCGGCCGACCCGAAGATTTGCCCGGCGTCGAGACCATGGTCGGATTGTTCATCAACGCTGTGCCGGTTGTGCACCAGATGAGCAGCAGCGAGTCGGTGGTGAAGCAATGCGCCCGGTTGCAGCGCGAGTCATCGGCGATGCGTGACGTCGGTTATCTGAGCCTGTCGGAAATCCAGCGTGAAAATGGTCACGGAACCCTGTTCGACTGCCTATTCGTGTTCGAGAATGCACCGATCGAGGACGCCATCCGCACCGTTAGCACACCCGACGGCATCCGCTTTTCTCCGGTAGAGATGGAAAGTCTGACGCACTACCCATTGACTGTGGTCTCGCACCGCAGCGGCGACGAGCTGGTGGTGCTGGTCGAGGTGATTCGTGAAGCGCTGCCGCATCTTCCGGCCCCCGAGATCGGTGAGCGCCTGCTTGCCGTGCTGCGACAACTGCCCGATATCGGCGACGACACGCCAGACGCGCTGGATATTCTCACCGCGGCGGAGCGCGCAGAGTTCGATGATCTTGGGGCGCGGTCGGTTCCGTCCCCGCATACGACGGTGTGGGAGATGTTCGAGTGGCAGGCCCGCGCCACACCGGATGCCGTCGCCCTGACCGCCGGCGGTGGTGAGCGCTATACCTATGCCGAATTACACGCTGAGGCGAGCCGGCTGGCGGGGGAGCTGGCCGAACAGGGCGTAGGTCCGGAAGCGGTCGTTGCGCTGGTGCTGTCGCGCTCGACCAGATCCCTCGTCGCCATCCTGGCCGTGCTCGCCGCCGGCGGCGCCTATCTGCCCGTCGATGTGACGCTTCCTGAACTTCGTATCGAATCTATGTTCCGCCAGGCAAATCCGGTGTTTGCAATCACCGAGGCCGGTTATTCAAAGCTAGTCGGCGCAAGGGTTCCCATGTTGGTTCTCGACGATCCCGGCGTGGCCGAGCGCATTTCGCGACGTGCTGCCGCCGCGCCGGTGGTTCGCCGTCATCCGCAACACTGCGCCTACGTCATTTTCACGTCTGGCTCGACCGGTGAACCCAAGGGGGTCATCGGCACCAATGCCGCGTTACTCAGTTATTTCGCCGACCACCGCGAGCGGGTCTACCGGGAGGCCGCAAGGCGTCTAGGCCGCCGGCTGCGGATCGCACACGCCTGGTCGTTAAGCTTTGACGCCTCGTGGCAGCCCATGGTTGGCCTGCTGGACGGTCACGGGATTCATCTGTTCGACGCCGACGAGATACGCGATGCGGATCGGCTGGTGAAAGGTATCGGCACTTACCGGATCGACATGATCGACACTACTCCGTCGATGTTTGTGCAGCTGCGTGCTGCCGGATTGTTGGATCACAACCTTTCGGTATTGGCCCTGGGCGGCGAAGCGATCAATGCGGCACTCTGGGGGCAGTTGCGCGCGCTATCGACGGTCCCGGCCTACAACGCGGTCTACAACTGCTATGGGCCCACCGAAATGACGGTTGAGGCGGTGGTGGCCCCGGTCCACGACTACCAGACACCGACAATCGGCACGGCGAACGCTGGAACCTTCGGGTACGTCTTGGATTCCGCGTTGCGGATAGTGCCCACCGGGGTGGTAGGTGAGCTTTACCTGTCGGGCGCGCAGCTGGCCCGCGGCTATGCCGGCAGCACAGCACTGACCGCCGCTCGCTTCGTGGCCGATCCGCTGCGCCCTGGACAACGCATGTACCGCACTGGTGACTTGGTCCGTCGCATACCTCATGGCGGCTACGCCTATGTGGGACGCAGCGATACCCAAGTCAAAATCCGCGGCTACCGCGTCGAGATCGGCGAGATCGAGGGCGCCCTGCGTAGCCAGCCCGGGGTACACGACGCGGCAGTCTCCGTTGTACGCCGTGATGGCGGCACCAGCTTGGTGGGCTTCGTTGTGTGGCAAGCGAATGCGGACGCTGACCCGGTGCGACTGCGTTCCGCGCTCACCGAACACCTGCCCGCGTACATGGTTCCGGCTCGGATCGTGGCATTACCTTGGCTGCCGGTGAACGGCAACGGCAAGCTGGACAGCCATGCATTGGACCGGCTGGCCGAGAGCGCCGTCCCGCACGTCACAGGCGGTGGCGCGGAGTCGGCATCTACCGCTACCGAGCGGTCGCTGTGCAGAGTATTCGAAGAGCAATTCAACGGCGTGGTGCCGCACATCGACGACGACTTCTTCGCGCTCGGATTAGACAGCATTGTGGCGATCTCGTTGGCCCACAAGGCTCGACGCCGGGGCCTCGCATTGAGTCCGCGGATGGTGTTCGCCGCTGCGACAATTCGGCAACTCGCAGTCGCGATCGACGTTGCGGCCGATTCGGGTCCGTGCGTTGAGAATGACCAATACGGTGAGGTCCTGCCGCTGCCGATAGTGTCCTGCCTTTACGAGTATGGCAACTATCGTCGCTTCACGAACACCATCCTGCTTCGATTGCCCGGCGACATCGAGCGTTCCTCAATTGAGCTGATGCTGCAGTTGTTGCTGGATGGACATGACACCCTGCGATCGATTCTGGCCGACACGCCCGACGGGCCGCGTCTGGTGACACGCGAACCTGGCGTGGTCCGCGCCGCCGACCTACTTTCCCACAGGGAGCTGACGAAATCGACTGACACCGAACTGAACTCGGTTATAAGACATGAGACGCGGAGAGTGATCGACGAGATTGATCCCCGCGCGGGAGCGATGGTACGTGCGGTTTGGCTGTCTGGCGTGGACCAACAGGTGCTGCTTCTCACCGTGCACCACTTGGCGGTGGATGTGGTGTCCTGGCACATCATGGTTGGCGATATCGCCGACGCGTGGCGTTCGTTGACTTCGGGCGCAACGCCGAAGGCGCTGCCAGAGTTCACTTCGTACCGCCACTGGTCGGAGCTGATGTGGAAACGAACGGCCACACCGGAGGTGCGGAACCAACGCGAATACTGGGTCGCCCAAGTCCGCAGACCCGATCCCGCGTTGGGTGCGCGACATCCAGACCCTAGCCGGGATACCTGGTCCACGTTGCGGATCACCCCGATCGTCACTCCGGTTCAGGTCACTGAGCGGGTGCTGGCCGCAGTCACCAGAGAGGAGGGACTGCGCGAATTCTTGCTGGCCGCGATCACCATTGCCGTCGCGAGCTGGCGTGGTGTTCATGCGCAGGATCCGTCTTCCGGCGTGCTCATCGCTCTGGAGAGCCATGGGCGTGCTGATGCCGCTCTCGACACCGACACTACGAACACCGTCGGTTGGTTTACCAGCGCGTTTCCGGTGCGGCTCGGAACCGGTGCTGCGGCTGTCGATATCGAGCAGGCCGAGGCAGATCCGCAGGCCGCCCGGGCGGTACTCGATTCGGTAACTACCTATCTCACGGCGATTCCAGACGGAGGTTTGGATTACGGTCTGCTTCGTTACGTCGACCACATCCCCGAATTGCAGGAGGCCCCCGACCCGCAAATCATGTTCAATTACATGGGTCGGCTGGACCTCAGCGGCGTCACGGATCAACCTTGGTCACTACTGACCTGGCCTCAAATTGAATTATTACCGGTCGACCCCGAGCCAGATCTGCCACTGCGCTTTGCCCTGCACATCAGCGCACTTGTACGTTCTACGCCCGAGGGTCCGCAACTTACCGCGAACTGGCTGTGGAGTGATGCTCTATTCACACCCTCAGATATCGACCGTTTGACGCAATTCTGGCAACGTGGCATCGCCGCGCTTGCCGCTGGTATGACTGAGAACGGAGCGGAATGAAGCCGGTGCGGGGGATGGACGGCGAAGTGGACCGGATCAGCAGGGACGCCATCAGGGCGACGGTTGCTGCCCAGCTCGGATGCGCGGCCGCAGACGTGGCCGACCACGACAATCTCATTCGGCTGGGCCTGAATTCGATCCGTATGATGGCGCTGGCCGGCGGCTGGCGTAAACGTGGTGTCAACATAACTTTCGCCCAACTTGCCGCCAGCCCCACGGTCGATTCGTGGCACGCTCTGCTCACCGCGGATGAGATGGGAACGGCGGCAGAGCCACTCGCAGCTCAGCTCCCCGAGCCGGCAGCCGAAGAAACCCCATTCCCCTTGGCCCCCATGCAACACGCGTACTGGGTCGGCCGCTCCGATGAACAGGAGCTTGGCGGTGTCGCGGCCCATCTCTACGTCGAATTCGACGGTGCGGGAATAGATCCCGGACGCCTGGAAAGGGCGGTGTCCGACCTCGCCGCGAGGCATCCGATGCTTCGCACCCGATTCCTCCCGGACGGGACTCAGCAAACGATGCCCAGGCCGGGCGGGCCGGTGTTCGGCGTTGTCGATCTGCGTGGGCACAGCTCCGAGAAGGTCGAATCAACACTGGCGGAGCTGCGCCATCGTAAGACTCACCAGCGCCTGGGAATTGAAGGTGGTCAGGTCATCGATATCACGCTGACCCGGTACGGCCAGGACCGTACTCGGCTGCATCTGGACGTTGACATGCTGGCCGGCGACGCGATGAGCTATCGCGTTGTGGTGTCGGACCTGGCCGAACTGTACTGGGAAACAACGCTGCCGGCCCCCGGTTACAGCTACCGGCGTTATCGCACCGAACGCCACGAGGACCGCGCCGCGCGGGAGCGGGACCGACACTGGTGGCAGCAGCGGTTGCCCGAGATGCCTGGCGCGCCGGAACTGCCGACCGTCCCGATCGGCAACCGTACCGCCTCGTATCGCACTATCCGCTACGAGCACTGGTTGGTGCCGGAAGCAAAGCAGCGATTGATAGCCGGTGCCCATGCGCGTGGGATCACCCCGGCCATGGCGTTGGCGGCGGTCTTCGCCGATATCATCGGCGCTTGGTCTGCGCAGAGTAGGTTTACGTTGAACGTTCCGCTATTTCAGCGTGAACCGGTGCACCCGGATATCGACCGTGTGGTCGGAGACTTCACTTCCTCGATCATGCTCGAGGTGGACGTCACCGAAAACATGTCAGTCGCCCAGCGGGCCTGCGCGATTCAACGCAGTATGTACGAAAGTGGTTCACACGCGGCATATTCCGGACTTGAAGTGTTACGCGATCTGGGAAGATACCGGGGTAAGCCGGTGCTGGCGCCGGTGGTCTTCACCAGTGCACTCGATCTCGGTGAGCTGTTTACCGACAAGGCAGTCGAGACCTTCGGTGAGCCGGTGTGGATCATCTCGCAGGGGCCTCAGGTGTTGCTGGATGCCCAGGTCACCGAGTTGCGCGGCGGGTTGCTGCTCAATTGGGACGTACGCGAGTCCGCCTTCCCGCACGGTCTGATCGGCACGATGTTCGCCAACTTTACCGGAGCGGTCGAACGGCTTGCTGCAGGCGATGCCGGCTGGGACGCTGAGGCCGCCGTCCGGTTGCCTGCCGCGCAGGCACAGTTGCGTGCGGTGATCAACGCGACCGACGGTCCGGTGAGTGGCAGGTGTCTGCATCAAGGGTTTTTTGAGCATGCGGCGGCAAACCCGGACGCGCCGGCGGTGGTCTGGGGCGTGGGCGAGGTAGGAGGCGCATGGAGTTACCGAGAACTCGCGGAACACTCCCTTGCCGTCGCGGGAGCACTGCACGCTCTCGATGTACGACCCGGCGATGCGGTTGCCGTCCAGTTACCGAAGGGTCGCGATCAAATCTTGGCCGTGCTCGGGGTACTCGCCGCCGGGGCCACGTATGTGCCAATCGGATTCGACCAGCCGGATGCGCGGCGCGCCAAGATCCTTCAGACCGGTGATGTCGTTGCGGCGCTGGCGGTCGAGGGGGCCGATGTCGGTGCACCGATTCCGTGTTTATCCATCGATGAGGCACGCAATTTTCCGGAACCGCTTTTGGAGCCGGCTTTCCCCGATACCGGCGAGATCGCGTACGTACTGTTCACGTCGGGTTCGACCGGGCTACCCAAAGGCGTCGAGGTACCGCACAGCGCGGCGATGAACACGATCGACGCGCTGAACGAGTGGTTCGGGGTAGGCAGCAACGATCGAGCGCTTGCGTTGTCCGCCCTCGAGTTCGATCTCTCGGTCTACGACATCTTCGGTATGTTCTCGGTGGGTGGGGCATTGGTAGTGGTCGATGCCGGGCAACGACACACGGCGACTACATGGGTGGAATTGCTTCGCCGCCACAGGGTTTCGATTCTCAACTGTGTGCCGAGCATGCTCGACATGATTCTGGAGCTAGGCGGGGATCGGCTGGGTGATTCGTTACGTGCCGTCATTCTCGGTGGTGACTGGGTGGGCGCTGATCTGCCCCGCCGGCTAGCCAAGCAGGTCCCGGGATGCCGGTTCGCTGGCCTAGGCGGTGCGACCGAGACTTCGATCCACCACACGATGTGCGAAGTGGTCGGCGAACCACCGGCGCACTGGGCGACGGTGCCGTTCGGCATCCCGCTACGCAATGTACGGTGCCGAATCGTTGCGCCCTCGGGTCGCGACTGCCCGGACTGGGTTGCCGGTGAATTGTGGGTCGGCGGCGCAAATGTCGCTGCGGGCTACCGGAATGACTTGCAACGGACCGCAGATCGTTTCGTCGAATACAGCGGTATTCGCTGGTACAAGACGGGTGACATCGCCAGGTACTGGCCCGACGGCACCATTGAGTTCCTGGGCAGGGCAGACAATCAAGTGCAGATTCGCGGGTATCGGGTCGAGCTTGGCGAGGTGGAGAGTGCGCTTCGTACGGTACCCGGCGTGCGCCATGCCGTCGCGGCCGTCGTCGGTACCAGCGCGCCCAAGCTGGTCGCTGCTGTCGCGGGCGATCCGGGCGAGGTCGGCGATGTCACGGCGGCAGTCGCAAATCTATTACCCGGCTATATGATTCCCCGTCGCACCGTATTCTTCGAGCAGATCCCGCTGACCGCGAACGGCAAGCTGGACCGCCGCGCCGTGGCCGCGCTGCTGGAACCCGGAGCCACAGATCATGAGGACGGTGCTGCACGTAACGATGTGGAGGCCGCGCTCGCTGGAATTGTCGCCGAGGTGTTGGGCGTGGATTCGGTTGGTGTGCAGGACGATTTCTTGGCCCTCGGCGGCGATTCGGTGTTGGCCACCACGGTCGTCGCGCGGGTACGCGACTGGCTGGACATCGATCATGCCTTGGTCTCGGACTTGTTCGCCACCCGAACGGTGGCCGGATTCGCCGAACGGCTCGGTGCCCGGGAGGCTGAGCGTGGCACGCCGGAACGACTGCCGATCATCGCCCGCCACTACCTCGAGGTCGCCGCATTGACCGATGTGGAGGTCCTCGCCGAGGGATAGCTTTCGGCAGGCGAGCCGATAATGATACTGCCGACGTTGCACTCTTGGAGCTCGTCGACTCCGGTGGCCGCGACGAAAGCGGCTGTGTCGCCGAAGCCTTGCGCGCAGGCGCCTAAGCCCATCGCTGTCGCGACCAGATAAATCGTCTGCATGAGGACGCCAACATCCTTGAGAATCGCCGCGTAGCCGACCTGTTCGTAGGTCCACATGATGCGGCCGGAACGGGCGGCGAGAACGACGAGCACTTGCGGCTCGGCACCTTGGCGCAGTGTCGCCGCAGCCGGTTTTATCAGTTGGGACACGGCTTTTGACTCCGCGGGTGCCACCGGTCGCAGCACATGGTCGAAGGAGTCGTAATGATACATGCCGGGCTCGAGTCCGGTGACATGTCGCACCACCGGGTAGAGCTCGAGTTCATAGAGGCCTCCACCGGAAGGGTATGGCCGCGACAGCAGTTCTTCGCCCTCGTCGACCGGCAGCATGCGTCGCGTCCGGGCGGTGCGGTACAGCAACTCGCCGAGTTGTTCGATGGTGACCGGGTCGGTGTCATCGAATGTCCTTGTCGATACCCGGTCTTCGAGGACGGCGGTCAGGGGCGGATCCTGTGTCCGGGTAGCCGTCAAGTCGGGAACGAGAAGAGGGATCGGCCGGCCCGGATAGTTCGCCCTGCGGGCGGGCGGCTGGGGGAATCGGCCTTTTGCCCACTTGGTCGGCCCGAAATGGTCCCAGGTGATGGTGCGCTCACCAAGAGTGCTGCGTCGGTGAAACCACAGATCCGGTGCGCTCCAACTACGGGTCTCGAATCTGCTGTCCTCGTCGCCAGCCGGGACGAGCATGCCGCACCAGCGTAGGTCATGGACGAAGTGCGACGTGACCGCAGTCGCCATGTTGTGGCCGTCTGCTCCAGGCGCATCGAGTAGGGCGAGCAGCCAGGCATCATGGATGCGCACGTCGCACCACGCCAGCGGATGCTCGAGGATGAAACCGTCTGTGTCCCGGTGCAGCACGGCGAACTTCGACAGCGCGAGGGATCCCGTCGGCGGCGGTTCCGGCCGGGCCGGGGGTCGTCCGACCGGCAGTATGGAGTAGAGGTCTTTTCCATTGTCGCGCACCGTAATTGCCAGCCAGCCGTTCGCCATGAGTTGATCGATCAGAGCGCCCACACCGGATTCGTCTGCTGCCGTAGAGATCTTCGAAATCGACGCCGGCCCTCCGTTGAGGGATTTCAATGCCTGTAGTTGAGCCGAGGATAATCGGGTCAGCTTCTCGCTAAGCGGTGGATTCAGCAGCACAGCTCCAGCAGGCGTAGTCAAGCAGGTGACGCCGGAACGGAACGCGAATGTTGTCTGGTCGGGATAGCTGAGCGCGCGCAAGTCGCCTCCCCTTCCGTTCCTCCAGTGCAATTCGCCGTGCCAAGCCCATCAGCGTAAGTCAGCGGTGCGCCAATCAACAATGACGCATCCGGACTCGTGAACCGAATCAGTCGGTAGGTCTATCCTCAGGGGGCGGGCATGTAGTACAACGTGGCGCAAAACCAAACGGCATTGGCACCTGGCACAATTGCCATCAAACAAGTGCCATCAAACAAGTGCCATCAAACAAGTGCCATCAAACAGACAAGTCGAGGGGGAACATGATCATGAAGTCAGTCGCTACGGCTGCGGCAGTGGTCGCCGCAATCGGCGCTGCTGCCGCGGGTGTGACGTCCATAGCATCCGAGAGCTCGGCGGTAAACCAGGTGCTGCCGGTGGTCTTCGGAGCGCCCTTGCCGCAGGACCCCGCCCCCGCCGCAAACCTGCCGACCGCCGCTCAATTGACCACCCTGCTCAACAGCCTTGCCGATCCCAGCGTCTCGTTCGCGAACAAGAGCGACTTGGTCGAGGGGGGTATCGGCGGGACCGAGGCACGCCTGGCTGACCACGAGCTGAAGAAGGCCGCCAAGAACGGGGACCTGCCGTTGTCGTTCACCGTGTCCAACATCGAGTCGGCCGGCGCCGGGACTGCCACGGCCGACGTTGCCGTCTCCGGCCCCAAGTTGACGTCGCCGGTCACGCAGAACGTCACGTTCGTCAACCAGGGAAGCTGGATGCTGTCGCGCAGCTCGGCCATGGAACTGCTGCAGGCCGCTGGACGCTGACCCGTCGTAGCGTTTCAGCGCGCCAGATCGAGCTTGGCGATGCGCTGCGGAACGGCCAGCACGCCGATTGCGGCGATCCTTGCGTTGCACACCCGGAAGCCCATGACCGCGGCGGGGCGGCCGGAGTCGAAGACGGCCGCACCGTTGACGGTCGCGGGCCGCACCTCGCGTTCGGGTGCCGCATGGCTGCGGGCCAGTGCGGCCACGGCCGAAGCTCCGTGCGCCGAGCGGACGGCTCCGGGTCCAAGGTCGCCGCGCAACACGATGCCGGGGTCGAGCAGCGAAACCAGCCGGTCGAAGCTAGCTCGGGCGACCCGGCTGCATGTCCATGTCGAACACCCGCGCATGCAGCACCGTCCGGTTACGCAGCGCCGCTTGCACCGCCCGGTGCAAGCCGTCCTCGAGATAGGTCACCCCGCGCCACTTCACGGCGTGCGGGAAGAGGTCGCCGTAGAACGTGGAATCCTCCGACAGCAATCGGTCCAATGCGAGCACCGTGGTCGTGGTGACCAACTCGTCGAGGCGTATCTGTTGCGGCGGAATCTGCGACCAATCCCGATAGGACAACCCGTGGTCGGGATACGGCTTACCTTCCCGCACGCCCTTGAAAATCATTGGCGGATCGCCACTGACGCGCCGTGGGAGCCGCACATGATCATGCCGAACAGGCTAGTCGCAAAGGCGCCGTGGAAGCAGAGCTCCGCCTAATCTGCGGGATCCGCCGGCCGGCGCCGTCCCCGTGACGCGGTGCTATTCCACAGCTGGACGTTCTGGCACTTCCGAGACCGTAAAATGAACCCGGCCGACCGGGCATGAAGGAGGTGACAGTCGATGGGAAGCGCGGACGAGCGCCGCTTCGAGGTGCTGCGTGCCATTGTTGCCGACTTCGTCGCCACCCAGGAACCGATCGGCTCGAAATCGCTGGTAGAGCGCCATAACCTGGGGGTGTCCAGCGCCACGGTCCGCAACGACATGGCGGTGCTGGAAGCCGAGGGATACATCACCCAGCCGCACACCAGCTCCGGGCGGGTCCCCACGGAGAAGGGATACCGGGAGTTCGTCGACCGCCTCGACGACGTGAAGCCGCTGTCCAAGGCGGAGCGGCGGGCGATTCAGAGCTTCTTGGCCTCCGGTGTCGACCTCGACGATGTGCTGCGCCGGGCGGTGCGGCTACTGGCCCAACTGACCCGGCAGGTCGCGGTGGTGCAGTACCCGACGTTGTCGAGCTCGACCGTTCGCCACCTGGAAGTCATCGCGCTGACCCCGGCACGGCTGTTGATGGTGGTGATCACCGACTCCGGGCGGGTGGACCAGCGCATCGTCGAACTCGGCGACGTCATCGACGACCACCAACTGTCCCAGCTGCGCGAGTTGCTCGGGCAGGCGCTGGAAGGCAAGAAGCTCTCGGCGGCCTCCATCGCGGTCGCCGACCTTGCGGGGCAGCTGAGCGGTGCCGGCGGTTTGGGCGACGCGGTCGGCCGCTCGGCGACGGTGTTGCTGGAGTCGTTGGTGGAACACACCGAGGAGCGCCTGCTCATGGGCGGCACCGCGAACCTGACCCGCAACGCCGCGGACTTCGGGGGGTCGCTGCGCTCCATCCTGGAAGCGCTCGAGGAGCAGGTGGTGGTGCTGCGACTGTTGGCGGCACAGCAGGAAGCGGGCAAGGTGACGGTGCGCATCGGCCATGAAACGGAGGTCGAGCAGATGGTCGGGACCTCGATGGTGAGCACCGCCTACGGCTCCAACGACACCGTCTACGGCGGCATGGGTGTGCTGGGGCCGACCCGGATGGACTACCCGGGAACTATCGCCAGTGTCGCCGCGGTTGCCATGTATATCGGCGAAGTGCTGGGTGCTCGATGACCGCGCACCCGCTGCAGAGGTTGTGGACAGCCGCGTAGCGCGGCACAGGAAGGTTAATCGTGGCACGCGATTACTACGGGCTGCTCGGCGTCAGCAAGGGCGCCAGCGAAACAGAGATCAAACGGGCATATCGCAAGCTGGCCCGCGAACTGCATCCCGATGTCAATCCCGACGAGGCGGCGCAGGCGAAGTTCAAAGAGATCAGCGTCGCCTACGAAGTGTTGAGCGACCCCGAAAAACGCCGGATCGTCGACTTGGGCGGGGATCCGCTGGAAAGCGCCGGCGCGTCGGCCTCCGGGTTCGCCGGCTTTGGCGGCCTGGGCGACGTCTTCGAGGCGTTCTTCGGTGGCGGCTTCGGCGGCGGTTCGGCGTCGCGCGGCCCGATCGGCCGTGTTCGCCCGGGTTCGGACTCGCTGCTGCGCATGCGGCTGGATCTCGAGGAATGCGCGACCGGAGTCACCAAGCAGGTCACCGTCGATACCGCGGTGCTCTGTGACCGCTGCCAGGGCAAGGGCACCAACGGCGATTCCGCGCCGGTGCCCTGCGACACCTGTGGTGGCCGCGGCGAGGTGCAGACCGTCCAGCGTTCGCTGCTTGGGCAGATGCTGACATCGCGCCCGTGCCCCACCTGCCGCGGTGTCGGGGTGGTCATTCCCGACCCCTGCCATCAGTGCATGGGCGACGGCCGGGTGCGGGCGCGCCGCGAGATCACCGTCAAGATTCCCGCCGGTGTCGGCGACGGTATGCGGGTGCGGCTCGCTGCCCAGGGTGAGGTCGGTCCCGGGGGAGGGCCGGCGGGCGACCTATACGTCGAGGTCCACGAGCAGGCCCATGACATCTTCGCGCGCGAGGGCGACGACCTGCACTGCACGGTGTCGGTGCCGATGGCCGACGCGGCGCTGGGCGTCACCGTAACACTGGACGCCATCCTGGACGGCCACAGCGAGATCGTCATTCCGCCGGGGACCCAACCGGGTTCGGTCATTACGCTGCGGGGCCGCGGGATGCCGCACTTGCGCTCCAACACTCGCGGAGACCTGCACGTCCACGTCGAGGTGGTGGTCCCCACCCGGCTGGACCACCACGACGCCGAGTTGTTGCGCGAGTTCAAGAACCGCCGAAGCCGCGACGTGGCCGAGGTACGGTCGGCGCACGGCGCCGGCGGCGGGCTGTTCAGTCGGCTGCGCGAAACCTTCACCGGGCGTTAGCCGGTTGGCGGCGCGCACATGGTGGCGACGCTGTTCTACGTCGACGCGCTGCCCGACACCGGCGCGCTGGCCGTGGTGGACGGAGGCGAAGGCTTTCACGCCGCCACCGTGCGGCGGATTCGTCCCGGCGAGGAGGTGGTGCTCGGCGACGGCGAGGGCGACCTGGCCCGCTGCCGGGTCGAGCGGGCCGGACGCGACGGCCTGGCCGCCCGGGTGCTGGAGCGTTGGAGCGCTGTGCCGGCACGGCCGGCGGTGACGGTGGTGCAGGCGCTGCCGAAGTCCGAGCGCTCCGAACTGGCGATCGAGCTGGCCACTGAGGCCGGCGCCGACGCGTTCGTGGCATGGCAGGCGGCGCGCTGCGTGGCGAGCTGGAACGGTTCGCGCGTCGACAAGGGGCTGCGCCGGTGGCGAGCGGTCGCCCGCTCGGCCGCGCGGCAAGCCCGGCGGGCCTATATCCCGCCGGTCGACGGCCCGCTGTCCACGGCCGCGTTGACCGTCCGGGTCCGTGACGAGGTGGCCCGCGGTGCGATGGTGCTGGCGCTACATGAGTCGGCGACCGACCGGCTTGCCGATAGCGCTGTGGCGCAAGCGGATTCACTGCTGCTCCTGGTTGGCCCCGAAGGTGGCATCGCGCCTGCCGAGATCGACGCGCTGACCGGCGCCGGAGCCGTCGCGGTCCGGCTGAGCCCGACGGTGTTGCGGACGTCGACCGCGGCCGCGGTGACGCTGGGCGCGCTCGGGGTGCTGACCCCCAGGTGGGATTAGGCATCTTCGGCGATGCGGCACCCGTCGGCAATGTGGCGGTACGAAGCGGTAAAGGCGGCAGCGACGGCGACCTGTCAATCCGTAGTGGCCGCATCAGCAGGCATGGACCGTGGCGGTGTCGACCCAACCAGTCCACGCACGGTTCTCGTCATCTGCTCACTGCTCAGAAAAGCCCATCGCCTTAGCGCAAATCAGCGCATTTCCACCCGAATCAGCACTCCTTCATGCTACTTTCGTAGCCCTTACCCGCGACGGTGGCCAGTCGGGAGGCACCGATGTCGTATCTAGTTCTAGTCGCATTCCCAGAAATGCTGTCGACGGCAGCGGCGGACATGGTGGACATTGGCTCATCGCTGACGGCGGCCAACTTCGCCGCTTTGGCCCCGACTACGGCAGTGGTGGCAGCCGCCGGCGACGAGGTCTCGGCTGCGATCGCGTCGCTGTTTTCTGGCCACGCCCAGGAGTATCAGGCGCTGAGTGCGCAGGCGGCGGCGTTCCATAGCCAGTTTGTGCAGGCGTTGAGTGGGGCGGGGAGCGCGTATGCGGCCGCTGAGGCGGCTGCGGCTAACCCGTTGCAGACGTTGGTGGACAGTGTCTTGGGTGTGATCAATGCGCCCACCAATTTGCTGTTGGGGCGTCCGTTGATCGGCGACGGTACCAACGGGGCGGCTGGGACCGGGGCTGCTGGCGGGGCGGGCGGGATT
>NZ_UPHQ01000198.1 GCF_900566055.1 Mycobacterium innocens | reverse complement strand
GCCGACTCTGCTCATGCGATATCTTCTTCACCACAAAGGCCTTTCCCGCTGGGCTGCGTTGAAGTCGCAAACCCAGCCAGGGTAAGGCCTTTGCCCTATCCTCCCCAGCCGACACGCTTACTCAGGGACTAGGTCGCATGACAACACTGCACCCTCGCACCCGCAGCATGGAGTCCTGGCGTGGACGCAAGGCCGTGCTCGCCAGCCGGGGTGAGGTCGACGGTCCCCGCGTCGCCGAATGCGACGCGGCATTGAGCTTCTGGCGTCGCCGGACCTTTCTTGTCCGTGACACGGGGCTTACCCCCGAACGAGCCGACGAACTTCTGGACCTGATCGACGCCGACACCGCTGCGGCGGTGGCCCAGTGATGCCGCGCCGGGACTCGCAAGCTGAGCTTCGCCGCCGTCGCCGTGCGCATCTGCCAACCGTCAACACCGGGAAGTTCTCGCTGTCCCGTGAGATCGCCGACGTCGCCGGGCCGCTGGCTGCGCGAATTGCGGACAGTCTCAAGCCGTTGCGGGTCCGCCGTCACATCAACGCCTTCGCCGACGCGGCCCATGAGGCGGCGGGCACCGTCACCGGCTGGTTGGCCGAGGCCGATGCTCGCCGTCTCACCGAGCATCTGGCCGATGACGAGGGCAAGCGCCGGTACGCGGTGACGACGTTGATCGACCTCGCTCCGCGCCCGGCCCTGCCGGAGATCACTGACGAGATGATCGCTGACGGTTCGTGGGCTGCGGCGTTGACCGAGATGGTTGAGCCGATCGACGGCGCGCTGAGTGACCTGCTGGCGAGGGCCTTCCCGCCCGGCGCGCCCGCGCTGCGCGGCCAGCCGTCACGCTCCGACCGGCTCGACGGTCTGCTGCGCCAGACCGTCGACCGGGCCGCGTTGTCGCTTGAGCGGGCTCTCGACACCTTGAACAAGCACACCATCATCCCGACCGCTAAGGCCGATCCTCGCGCCGAACTGGCGGCGCTTGGCGTCGAAGTCTGACACCAATCCACCAGAGAGGACACAAGTTTCGATGACCAACTATCGCGGCCCGCGTTGCCGGTCCTGCAACGGACCGTGCTGGCAGTGGAAGGGCAGCGTCTGGGGCTACACCTGCGCAGCGTGCATCGCCAAGCACCAGAACGCTGCTGCGGCGCGTGCCGACGCCCGCGACCGCAAGGCCCGCGATCGACTGCTCTCGAAGCGGTTCAACAACAACGACTTTGGTGCGGTCTCCAAGGTGGGCGTCGGGGCGGTGATCTGAGCTATGTGCCGATCGCCCCGACGTCCCGCCGATAGGGAGATGGCTGCGGAGCCGCGCTATGTGCCGCGCAGCGATGAAGTGATCACCGACCCGAAAGGACACCCGATGACCCAGACCAAGGCCCGGCGAGCCCTCACACGCGCCGATCTGACCTACCGCGAGCGGCGGCACCTCGCCGCCTGCGTCCATGAAGCAGGACACGCCGTGGCCTGTGCGATGCTCGGCGGCGAAATTCACTCGGCTGTCGTGTCCGACGGTCGCATCTTCGGCCTGCAGGGGTCGACCACGTTCACTCAGCTGCCGGAAACCATCGACGCCCGAGTGACGTATGCGGGCGTGTTCGCGGAGGCGCGGTGGGAGTACGGGCCGCGCCCGACGACGGCCCAGCTGCAGCACCTGCGCTGGACGAACGGGCGCGACGACGCCCGGCTGTGCGCGGCGGGTGTGCGCGAAATGTACGGCAACCCCTCGGCGGAGGCGCGCAGTGCGGTGCCGCCTCTGCTCGATCGTGCCTGGCCTGCGGTCGTGCGGGTCGCGCAACAGCTGTTCACCAGCGGCGAAGCGACCCACGTCGATGTGCTGGCGGCGCTGGGCGTCACCGATGGCGGCGGGCCGGGCAGCAGCCAGATCGCCAGCATCAAGGCCGGGATGCGGTCGGTGCCACCGATCGCCGCATCGGCCGACGCGAAGCAGGCGTCAGCCTGACTCATCCGGTCGCTGCTGAGCCTCGGCAGCGGCGACCGGACTGCTACACCAACAACACCAACGACACCAACACCGAGGAGTCCACCGTGATCACGATCGAGCGCCGTCCCGGCAGCCGGAGCATCGACTACTTGCCCGACTACTGTCCGCGCTGCAACCCGCTCGGCGATCAGGCCGACCGCCGGGTTCGGCTGGCCTCCCTGACGGAGCCGACTTCGATCACCTGGCCGGGTGGTCGGCGGCTGATCTGCGCCTACCGCTGCGTCGGCTGCGGCCACCAGTGGGTGCGCAGGGACCTGTGGGACGCCGCCAGCGCAGGCTTTGACCAGAAGGGTGCTGCGTGACCATCGACGGGATCACTACGCTGACCGCTGCGCGGGTGCTGCAGGCCGGTCGAGGCCGGCAAAAGCCCACCAGCCCTGCCGACCTGGCGAAGATGCTGGACCCGAAATTCGTCATCACACCCGCGATCCGGCTCCTGTCGGACATCGCCGTGCAGGCCGTGGACCAGCCCGATCAACGCGACGTCGTGACCACCAGCCCGCGCACCGGCAAGTCCCGCCTGCTCGCGATCTGGACATCGGTGTGGGCGCTGTCGCGTGACCCCGATATCGAAGTCGTCATCGTGTCGTATTCCGACGAACTGGCCCAGGCGCATAGCCGCGAGGCGCGGCGCATCATCGCCGAGCACTCCCACGTGCTGGGTTTCCGGCTCAGTCAGGACGCTCGCGCAGTCGGTCGCTGGCGCGTCGAGGGCCACGCGGGTGGGCTTCTGGCGACCGGCATCAACTCCGGCGTCACGGGTTTCGGTGCCGACCTGTTGGTCATTGACGACCCGGTGAAGGACGCACAAGAGGCCGATAGCGCCGCCCATCGCCGCCGGGTCGAGAGCGAATACCGCAGCACCCTGGCTCCGCGCGTGCACCCCGGCGGGTCGACGCTGTTGGTGATGACGAGGTGGCACCCTGCTGATCTGGCGGGGGTCCTGCTCGACGCGGAGCCGGACGTGTGGACCCACACCAACGTCCCGGCGGTCGCCGAAACGGGCATCCCCGATGCGCTGGGCCGTGCGCCGGGCGTGGCGATGACGTCGGCGCTGGGCTTCACTGCTGACCACTACGCCGCTGCTCGGCGCACCTCCGGCGAACGGGCCTGGTACGCGCTGTACGAAGGCGTGCCCGCCGCGCCCGAAGGTGGCCTCGTCAAACGGGAGTGGCTCGAACAGTGGCGGCTGCCCGCAGCCCCGACCGGCCCGGTCAAGACGGTCATCGGCGTCGACCCGGCTGACTCCGGCTCCGGTGACGCCTGCGGCATCGTGGCGGCGAGCCTCACGGCTGAGGGTGTGGTGGCCGTGATCGCGGACGTGTCCGCACCAATGACGAGTGATCAATGGGCCAGAGCCGCTGTCGATCTGGCGGTGGACGTTGGTGCCTCGGAGATCGCCGTGGAAGGCTTCGCGGCCCGCGAGACCTACCGCCGCGTCGTAACCGACGCTCTGCGCCGGGCCAAGCTGCACCGCCCGATCAACGTCACCACCTGGCCGCCCAAGGGCAGCGGGCGCGGAGGCGGCGACGCGCTGGCCCGGTCGGCGGCGCTGCTGCAGGGCTTGGAGACCGGCACCGCCCGCATCGCGGGTCACTTGCCCGATCTCGAACAGGCGGCGATCACCTGGCAGGCCGGGCAGCACCAGCCCGACAGCCTCGCTGCGACCGTCGTGGCCCACGACGTGCTGGTCCACTCGATCGGTCAGCGGTGGGGCTTCGCTTCACCGCTCGACACCGAGAGACGGATGCGCGAGGGCACGATCACGTCGATGCCGGAGTACCTTCGCCGCCGCATCCCTGGTTAGCGGCGCGTCAGACCCATCGAACGTCTGTCCGATGTGCTGTCATGGATTCCCTGGGCCTCGACGGTGAGCGCCCAATGAGTTGTCGTGGGAGGGGCTGCGGTGGCCGCTCGCGGGTGGGGACCGTGGACGCAGATCAAGCTGGATGCGCTTGAGGACTACCTCAGCGCGTTCACGAAGGCGTCGCAGCGCGCGAAAGGCACTGTCTACCTTGACCTGTTCGCGGGTGCGTTCTCGAACACCGACCGGCTGACCGGCGCACCGATCATGGGCTCGCCGTATCGCGCGCTGAGCGTCACGCCGCCCTTCAGCAAGGTCTATGGCTTCGAGTTGCAGGAGCGGACCGCCAAGCAGCTGGAAGCGAAGTTGCGGGCCGAGTTCCCCGAGCGCGACATCGCCATCACGCCCGGTGACTGCAACCTCACCGCGCCAGCGGTGCTCAACGGCATGGAGGCCTACTGGCGCAAGAAGCCGACGTTCGCGATGATCGACCAATTCATGGCCGAGGTGCACTGGGACACCATCCGCGCCCTCGCCGGTCATCGGCTGCGCTCCGCGCCGGGTCGACCCGACCTCAAGACGGAGTTGTGGCTGTACTTCGGCGACTCGTTCATCCCGCGCGGCCTCGGATCGAAGAAACCCGGCGAGGCCGAAGCGATCGCCGCTCGGGTCGACCGCATGTACGGGAACGCCAACTGGCGCTTCATCAAGCAGGCCCGCGACGACGACGTGATCACCGGCAGGACGCTCAAGGCCGAACTGGTCAACCTGATGCGATGGCAACTCGAACAGGGACTCGGCTACGCCGTCACGGTCCCGCTGGAATTCATCAACGAGCGCGGCGGAGGCCTCTACACCGTCATCTTCGCGACCGACCACCCCGTCGGCGAGAAGATCATGCGGCACGTCTTCAAGGCGTCGACCGGCGCGCTCGACAGGATGGTTCGACTGCGGAAAGCGCGCGACTTGCTGGCTCGCGAGGACAAGCGCGGCGCGGCCACCGGCCAGTCAGGTTTGTTCGATCTGACGCCGGATGAGGCGATCGGCAAGGCCGATCCAACGGCCGAGATCGAGTTACTGGGTCCGCCCCAGGTGCCGGAGTTCTACGGCTACGACGAGTTCGGCCACTAGATCAACGATGTGGTCGGCATGTCGTCCCAGCGCCGACCGTCAAGCTCGCGACCGAGTGCTTTCGGCGTCCGGCCTCCCCACTGTTTGAAGAAGAACGCGACCCCTGCGTCCTGACACCCGTCGCGAATCTCGCGCACCCAGTCGGCGTCGATATAGCGGTGGCTGGGTCCAGATTCGCCACCGGCGATGACCCAGTGGATGCCGTCGAGGTTCAAGCCGGACAACGGCCCAAGCAGCGGCTCGCAGGACAGGAATCTGACGGCGGCGGGCACGTCACGAAGGTGGTCGACCCGCTGCAGCGTGGCGGCGTTCTCGACGGAAACGCCCATCCATAGATTGCTCGGCCAGTCCAGCTTCTCAGCCACACGGCGCAGACGCAGGCTCCGTTTCGTGAGCACCTGGTAGGTGTGTTGCGGGGTGTCTCGACAGACATCAAAGACATCGCGGATGAAGTCGAGCGGCACCCGAGCGTGAAACAGGTCGCTCATCGAGTTGACGAAGACGACGCGCGGTGCGCGCCACCGCGTGGGTTCGTCTAGGGCTTCGGGATGGACGGTGATGTCGAAGCCTGGGCCTGACGTTCTCGGGTCGCCGTCGTTCTGGTACTTCGCCGACCCCATCGCCTTCAGCCGTTTGGCGAGCGTCATCGCGTAGCAGTGGTCGCAGCCAGCGGAAACCCGATCGCAGCCCGTGACGGGGTTCCAGGTCGCCTCGGTCCACTCGATCGCCGATCGGTCTGCCATCAGGTCACACTAGCCTCACTAGTAACTCGAACAGTTGTTCGACACAGTACGTGCTCGCAGCCTAGACACAGGTCATGACACGCCCCGTGGCCCGCGCCGTTCGGCGTGATCGTCGCCTACTGCTTCGCTTTTTGACGTTTGTCCGTGGCGGAACTCGACCGAGACACCGTATGCGCAGGAGTGCCGTTACGGCAGTGTCTGATCTCATTCCTAGACTGCAGAGTCATGGCGATCAATACCATCGCGGTGTCCGATGAGGACGTGGAAAAGGCCCTCCGAATCGAAGAAGGTCATTTCGTCGATCTCAAAGCCATCGCCGTAGCACCTGGCAAGCTGACACGCAGTCTGTGGGCCTTCGCGAACGCGGATGGCGGCGAGTTGTTCGTTGGCATCGCTGAGGGCGCTTCAGGGCAACCGCACCGGTGGGAAGGCTTCGCCGACACCGAGGACGCGAATGGGCACGTCCAAGGTTTTGAGAGCGTGTTCCCGCTGGGCGGCGACCACCGGTACGAATTTCTGAAGTCGGATAGCCAGCCAGGCCTGGTCCTTCACATCGAAATCGACAAATCCGCGTCGATCAAGAAATCCAGCGACGGCAAGATATACAAGCGGCGCGGTGCCCAGAACATCCCGGTCGTTACCGATGAAGATATCCGCAACCTCGAACGAACGAAGGGCATCAGCTCATTCGAGAGTGAAACGGTTCAGTATCCAATTGAGTACCTGACCAACTCCGAAGCCATCATCACCTTTCTCATCGAACTCGTCCCGACGGCCGATCCTGAAAATTGGCTGCGTAAACAATTGTTGATACGCAGCGATTTACCCACTGTTGCCGCAATCCTGCTGTTCTCCGACGAACCGCAGGCCGCCTTACCGAAGCGGAGTGGCATCAAGGTCTATCGGTATAAGACCACGCAACGCGAGGGAACTAGGGATACGCTCGCGTTTGATCCGATCACCGTCGAAGGATGCCTGTACCGTCAAATCTACGACGCCGTCGATAAGGTCATCGAAATCGTCGAGCAGTCTAAGGCCGTCAAAGCCGAGGGAATGGCGACCATCAGCTACCCCAAAGAGACGATTCATGAAATATTGACTAACGCTGTCATCCATCGCGATTATGGTATCGCTGACGATATTCATATCAGGATTTTCGATAACCGTGTCGAGATTGAAAGTCCAGGGCGCTTGCCAGCCCACATCACACCCGCCAATATCCTCGATGAACGCTATTCGAGGAATGGCGCGGTCGTCCGCTACATAAACAAGTTTCCCGACGCCCCGAATAAGGATGTGGGCGAAGGCCTGAACACCGCATTCACCGCGATGCGCGCATTGAGATTGAAGAACCCAGAAATAACGGAACGCGAAAACTCGGTACTGGTCACCATACGGCATGAGCGACTCGGCTCACCTGAGTCGATTTGCCTGGAATACCTGAGTGACCACGACAGCATCGCGAACGCAAAACTGCGTGAACTGACCGGAATAAGGTCGGAGAACACCGCGAAAGAGGTGTTCAAGCGGCTGATGACCATGAACGCCATCGAGCGTATCCCCGAACTCCGCGGCAACAAGGCTGCTTACCGGCGAGGGCCAGACTTCGCGGCCCAACTCGCGGCCACCAAAGATAGGTCACCCTCCGCGCCGTAGGCGGCGCGCCCTATAGCCCGGATATAGCCCGGTGTAGTCAAAAATACCGTTGAACTGGTGCCCCCGGCAGGATTCGAACCTGCGGCCTTCTGCTCCGGAGGCAGACGCTCTATCCCCTGAGCTACGGGGGCGCACCGACACCATATTGCGCCATTGGGCATGAACAAGCTCCGCCAGATTAGCGCATTGCGGCGACTGGGCCGCCACCGCTATGGGTTCGAGCCCCGAGCAGCCCAGACCATAGGATGGACGTTCGTGACCCCCGCCCACCTGGCTGAGCTGCTCAAAGCCACCGCTGCCGCGGTGCTGGCCGAGCATGGCCTCGACACGTCTGCCTTGCCCCAGACGGTCCTCGTGGAGCGGCCACGCAATCCCGAACACGGCGACTACGCCAGCAACCTGGCGTTACAGCTCGCCAAGAAGGTGGGTGCCAACCCGCGCGAACTGGCCGGATGGCTCGCCGAGGCGCTGACGACGGCCGACGGTATCGCCGCCGCGGAGGTAGCCGGACCGGGATTCATCAACATGCGTCTCGAGACCTCGGCGCAGGCCCAGATCGTCAACAGCGTCATCGACGCCGGCGACCATTTCGGGCACTCCGATCTCTTGGCCGGGCAGAAAATCAACCTGGAGTTCGTCTCGGCCAACCCGACCGGGCCGATTCACATCGGCGGCACCCGCTGGGCTGCCGTCGGCGACGCGTTGGGCCGGCTGCTGACGACGCAGGGCGCCGACGTGGTGCGCGAATACTATTTCAACGACCACGGCGCCCAGATCGATCGATTCGCCAACTCTTTGATTGCCGCCGCCAAGGGTGAACCCGTCCCGGCCGACGGCTACGCGGGCAGCTACATCACCGACATTGCCGCGCAGGTCATGCAGAAGGTGCCCGACGCGCTGAGCCTGCCCGAACCGGAGATGCGGGAAACCTTCCGCGAGATCGGCGTCGACCTGATGTTTGCCCATATCAAAGAGTCGTTGCACGAGTTCGGCACCGACTTCGACGTCTACACCCACGAAGACTCGATGCACACCAGCGGCCGGGTCGACCAGGCCATCGCGAGGCTTCGCGAAAGTGGCAACGTCTACCAGAAGGACGGCGCAACATGGTTGCGCACCAGCGCTTTTGGTGACGACAAGGACCGTGTGGTGATCAAGAGCGACGGCAAGCCGGCTTATATCGCCGGCGATCTCGCCTACTACCTGGACAAGCGGCAACGCGGTTTCGACTTGTGCATCTACATGCTCGGTGCCGACCATCACGGTTACATCGCCCGGCTCAAGGCGGCAGCGGCCGCATTCGGTGAGGATCCGGCGACCGTCGAGGTGCTCATCGGCCAACTGGTCAACCTGGTGCGCGACGGCCAGCCGGTCCGGATGAGCAAGCGCGCGGGCACCGTCATCACCCTCGACGACCTGGTCGACGCGCTCGGCGTGGATGCCGCGCGCTACAGCCTGATCCGCTCGTCGGTGGACACCGCCATCGACATCGACCTGGCGCTGTGGTCCTCCGCATCGAACGAAAACCCGGTTTACTACGTGCAATACGCGCATGCCCGGCTGTCAGCCCTGGCGCGCAACGCCGCCGAGCTGGGCCTGATTCCCGACACCTCGCACCTGGAGCTGCTCAGCCACGACAAAGAGGGCAAGCTGCTGAGGACCATCGGCGAGTTCCCGCGGGTGCTCGAGACTGCGGCGACCCTGCGTGAACTCCATCGAGTGTGCCGCTACCTGGAAGACCTGGCCGGTGACTATCACCGCTTCTACGACTCCTGCCGGGTGTTGCCCCAAGGCGACGAGCAGCCCACCGATTTGCACAGGGCGCGCCTGGCGCTGTGCCAGGCCACTCGTCAGGTCATCGCCAACGGGCTGGCAATACTCGGAGTCAGCGCCCCGGAGCGAATGTGACCGCCCATTCCGCCGGCGCTCGCCATGCCGAAGACAACCGACCAACGCGCCCGCAGTCGGCGCAGGAGCTGCTGCGACTCGCCCCGAATGTGTGGCCGCGCAGTACGGTTCGCGACCAATCGGGCGTAGCCTGCATTGCCGGGGTACCGCTGACCGAGCTGGCTCAGGAGTACGGGACTCCGCTGTTCGTCATCGACGAGGACGACTTCCGCTCCCGCTGCCAAGAGATTGCCGCGGCATTCGGCGGCGGGCGCAACGTGAACTACGCCGCCAAGGCCTTCCTGTGCAGTGAGATCGCGCGCTGGGTTGACGAGGAAGGCCTCTCGCTCGATGTGGCGACCGGCGGGGAGCTGGCCGTCGCACTGCACGCGGATTTTCCTCCGGAACGAATCACCCTGCACGGCAACAACAAGTCTGTCGCGGAGTTGACCGCTGCGGTCAAAGCCGGTGTGGGCCATATTGTTTTGGATTCGATGATTGAAATCGAGCGACTGGATGCCATCGCGGCGCAGGCGGGCATCATTCAGGATGTCCTGGTGCGGGTCACCGTCGGCGTCGAAGCGCATACCCACGAGTTCATCTCCACCGCACACGAAGACCAGAAGTTCGGCCTGTCGGTGGCCAGCGGAGCTGCGATGGCAGCGGTTCGGCGGGTTTTCGCCGCCGACCACCTGCGACTGGTCGGTCTGCACAGCCACATCGGTTCGCAGATCTTCGATGTCGCCGGCTTCGAAATCGCGGCACACCGCGTCATCGGTCTGCTGCGCGAGATCGTCGGCGAATTCGGCGCTGAGAAGACGGCGCAGCTGTCGACCGTCGACCTCGGCGGCGGTCTGGGCATCTCCTATGTGCCCTCTGACGATCCGCCGCCGATCAGTGATTTGGCGGCCAAGCTGAGCGCCATCTTGAGCAACGAATCCGCGGCGGTGGGCCTACCCATGCCGAGGCTGGTGGTCGAGCCCGGACGTGCCATCGCCGGACCGGGCACCATCACCCTGTACGAGGTCGGCACCGTCAAGGATGTCGACGTGAGCGCCACGGCAAACCGGCGCTACGTCAGCGTCGACGGCGGCATGAGCGACAACATCCGCACAGCGCTTTACGACGCGGAGTACGACGCCCGCCTGGTATCGAGAATCAGCGACGCGCCGGCCGTGGCGGCTCGCCTCGTCGGAAAGCATTGTGAGAGCGGCGATATCATCGTCCGCGACACCTGGATGCCCGACGATGTAGGTCCCGGCGACTTGGTCGCGGTCGCCGCGACCGGCGCCTACTGCTATTCGTTGTCGAGCCGCTACAACCTGATCGGCCGTCCCGCTGTGGTAGCCGTGCGACAGGGAAAGGCGCGTCTGGTACTGCGTCGGGAGACGGTCGACGATTTGCTGAGTCTGGAGGTGAGGTGACCTGTGCCGGGTGATGAAAAGCCGGTCGGCGTAGCGGTTCTCGGGCTGGGCAATGTCGGCAGCGAAGTGGTCCGCATCATTGAGGAGAGCGCTGACGATCTCGCTGCTCGAGTGGGCGCCCCCCTGGTATTGCGCGGTGTCGGCGTCCGTCGGGTGGCGCCCGACCGCGGAGTGCCGGTCGAGTTGCTGACCGACAACATCGAAGAACTCGTCTCGCGCGAGGACGTCGACATCGTCGTCGAAGTGATGGGTCCGGTGGAACCGTCTCGCAAGGCGATCCTGACCGCACTCGAGCACGGGAAATCCATCGTCACCGCGAACAAGGCCCTGTTATCCACGTCCACCGGTGAACTGGCCCAAGCCGCCGAAAGCGCGCATGTCGACCTCTATTTCGAGGCGGCCGTCGCCGGAGCCATCCCGGTGATTCGCCCGCTGACGCAGTCGCTGGCCGGTGACACGGTGCTGCGGGTGGCCGGCATCGTCAACGGCACCACCAACTACATCCTCTCGGCAATGGACAGCACCGGCGCCGACTACGAGAGCGCCCTGGCCGACGCGAGCGCCCTGGGCTACGCCGAAGCCGACCCCACGGCCGACGTCGAAGGCTACGACGCCGCGGCCAAAGCCGCGATCCTGGCATCCATCGCGTTCCACACCCGGGTGCACGCCGATGACGTCTATCGCGAAGGCATCACCAAGGTCACCCCGGCCGACTTCGAGACCGCCCACGCCCTCGGCTGCACCATCAAGCTGCTGTCCATCTGCGAGCGGATCACGGATGATGACGGGCAACAACGGGTTTCGGCGCGCGTTTATCCGGCGCTGGTACCGCTGACGCATCCGCTCGCCGCCGTCAACGGCGCATTCAACGCCGTGGTGGTCGAAGCCGAGGCCGCGGGTCGGCTGATGTTCTACGGCCAGGGCGCCGGCGGTGCGCCCACCGCATCGGCGGTGACCGGCGACCTGGTGATGGCGGCGCGCAACCGGGTGCTCGGCAGCCGTGGGCCACGCGAATCTAAGTATGCCCAACTGCCTATTGCACCAATGGGTTTGATCTCAACGCGTTATTACGTCAGCATGAACGTCGCCGACAAGCCAGGTGTATTGTCCTCGGTAGCAGCGGAATTCGCTAAGCACGACGTGAGCATCGCCGAGGTTCGCCAAGAAGGCGTGGCGGACGAAGGCGGCAAACGGGTGGGTGCCCGAATCGTGGTCGTCACCCACCTGGCTACCGATGCCGCGCTTTCGGAAACTGTTGCAGCGCTGGCTGATTTGGATGTCGTACAGGATGTGACGAGCGTGCTGCGACTGGAAGGAACCGGCCTGTGACCACCCCGCGAACTGCCACCCACCAGCCCTGGCCGGGTGTGATCGCTGCCTATCGCGACCGGTTGCCGGTAGGCGACGACTGGTCCCCGGTCACCCTTCTCGAGGGCGGTACCCCGCTGATACCGGCGACCAGGCTCTCCGAACAGACCGGTTGCACAATTCATCTCAAGGTCGAGGGACTCAACCCCACCGGCTCTTTCAAGGACCGGGGCA
Organism: Mycobacterium innocens; assembly: GCF_900566055.1. GTDB lineage: Bacteria > Actinomycetota > Actinomycetes > Mycobacteriales > Mycobacteriaceae > Mycobacterium > Mycobacterium innocens. The sequence continues at coordinate 2,112 of NZ_UPHQ01000198.1, read as the reverse complement.
TGACGATGGCGGTCACCGATGCGCTGGCGCGGGGTCAGCAGGCCGTGTTGTGCGCGTCGACCGGAAATACCTCGGCGTCGGCGGCGGCCTATGCGGCCCGCGCCGGCATCACCTGTGCGGTGCTGATACCGCAGGGCAAGATCGCGATGGGCAAGTTGGCTCAGGCGGTTATGCACGGCGCCAAGATCATTCAGATCGACGGTAACTTCGACGACTGCCTGGAGCTGGCCCGTAAGATGGCCGCCGATTTCCCGACGATCTCGTTGGTCAACTCGGTCAACCCGGTCCGCATCGAGGGCCAGAAAACGGCGGCTTTCGAGGTCGTTGACGCGCTGGGCGCCCCGCCCGACGTGCACGCGCTTCCGGTCGGCAATGCCGGCAACATCACCGCGTACTGGAAGGGCTACAGCGAGTACCACCGCGAGGGAGTGATCGACAAGCTGCCCCGCATGCTCGGCACTCAGGCGGCCGGCGCAGCGCCGCTGGTACTCGGCAAGCCGGTGAGCCACCCGGAGACCATCGCCACCGCGATCCGCATTGGGGCTCCGGCCTCGTGGACGCAAGCCGTCGAGGCGCAACAGCAATCGAACGGGCGCTTTCTGGCAGCTACCGATGAGGAGATCTTGGCCGCATATCACTTGGTCGCCCGCGCCGAAGGTGTCTTCGTGGAGCCCGCGTCGGCAGCCAGCGTCGCCGGTTTGCTCAAAGCCGTTGACGACGGTTGGGTGGCCCGCGGGTCGACGGTGGTGTGCACGGTGACCGGCAACGGTTTGAAGGACCCCGATACGGCGCTCAAGGACATGCCGGCGGTGTCTCCGCTGCCGGTTGACCCGGTCGCCGTGGTCGAGCAGCTGGGCCTGGCCTAATGGCGATCGCAAGCGCGGCGGAGCCGGGCGCGGCGGGTCGCCATCGATCAAACCCCGTGGCGATCGCAAGCGCGGCGAAGCCGGGCGCTGGGGGCACGCCCCCACAAGTGGGAGGTGCCCCCAACCGCTTGCGGGGGACGGGCCCGTCGAAGGCCTGTTGGTGACCCAGGCACTGCCTGCCGGGCTGGCGGCGAGTGCCGTCGTGGCGGCATCCAGCGCCAACCTCGGCCCGGGATTCGACAGTATCGGTCTGGCATTGAGCCTCTATGACCAGATCGAGGTCGAAACAACGGATTCCGGCTTGACGGTGATGGTTGAGGGGGAAGGTGCCGATCAGGTACCACTGGGTCCCGAGCACCTGGTCGTGCGCGCTATCCGGCACGGGTTGCGGGCCGTTGGCGTCCCAGCCGGGGGCCTGGTGGTCCGCTGCCGTAACGCCATCCCGCACTCCCGTGGCCTGGGCTCTTCCGCCGCAGCTGTTGTCGGCGGCCTCGCAATTGTCAATGGCCTTGTGGCACAGGTTGATTCGAAGCCCTTAACCGAGACTCAACTGATCCAGCTTTCCTCGGAGTTCGAGGGGCATCCCGACAACGCTGCGGCCGCGGTGCTCGGAGGTGCGGTGGTCTCCTGGATCGACCGCACCGGTGATCGCCCCAACTACTCGGCCGTGCCGCTGCGCCTTCATCCCGATATCCATCTCTTCTCGGCGATTCCCGAGGAGCGGTCGTCGACCGCGGAGACTCGAGTGCTGCTTCCGGCTCAGGTCAGCCACGACGAGGCACGTTTCAATATCAGCCGCGTCGCGTTGCTGGTGGTCGCCCTGACCCAACGGCCCGATCTACTGATGCCGGCCACGGAAGATGTGCTCCACCAACCCCAACGTGCGCCGGCGATGCCGGCATCAGCGGAATATTTGCGGCTGCTGCGGCGTCATAATGTCGCAGCGACGATTTCTGGGGCTGGTCCAGCGCTCATCACCATGACGACGGAGCCGGAACTGCCCTCAGAAGCCGTGGAGTACGGCGCCGCACATGGATTCACCGTCACTGCGATGACTGCCGGAGACAGAGTTCGCTGGAGCCAGGGAGTCGCCACCATTGATTGATCCATAGCGCTTTGCCGAGGTGCCTCACATAAAAGTGAGCGCGAAGCGGTGGCTGGTGCCTCACGGATAGTGAGCGCGTGGGGGGCTTGCACTACTTCGTCTCGGCCAATCGGTTGATTGACGGATCTAATGCTTCCAGGT
>NZ_UPHQ01000222.1 GCF_900566055.1 Mycobacterium innocens | reverse complement strand
GTCGCGACTACCCCAGGAAGGAGCGAACCCCACCGGGACCTGGAACCCGGCGTCACCGCACGACACGCGGCGCCGAAACCTACCCGGCACCACGAAATCAAGATCAACAAGCGTCGCCGGCCCCACATCACGGCGTCACCTACACCCGCATGAAATTTTGAGGCCCAGGCAGCCGTAACTTCCGTTTAACCGACTTTTGACCACTTTGGAGGTGTCGGTGTCCTCGTTAGGCAGCGCCCGTGGCACGAATTCCGCGATGGTCATCTCGGCGCCTGAGTTTGTCAGCACGTAGCCGAACTTCATACCGACCGCACCAGAGCCCGCGATGATGATCGACCCCGGCAGATCGCGCGACAGAATCAGCTCCTCGTAGGTAGCCACGTTGTCCGACAGCGATGTGCCGGGCACTCACTTGGCGCGGGGCCGCGCTAGGGGACCAGGGCCAGTGTCGGCATCTTCGGGCCACGCCAGCCGCCGTCCGAGCCATAGGGCGACATAGACCAGGCCCAGCAGCACCGGAACTTCGATGAGCGGGCCGACCACTCCCGCCAGGGCCTCCCCGGAGGTGACGCCGAACACACCGATCGCCACCGCGATCGCCAGCTCGAAGTCGTTGCTGGCGGCGGAAAACGCCAGCGCAGCGGTGCGCGGATAGGACAGGTGCAGCCACCGGCCGATGGCGAACCCCCCGAACCACATCGCCGCGAAGTAGACCAGCAGCGGCAACGCGATCCGGACCACATCCAGGGGCTGGGACGTGATCGTCTTGCCCTGCAGGGCGAACAACACCACGACCGTGAACAGCAGCCCGTACAAGGCAATCGGGGCGATGCGCGGCAGCAGCCGCGACTCGTACCACTCCTGGCCGCGGGCGCGTTCGCCCAGCGTCCTGGTGAGGAACCCGGCAACCAGCGGGATACCCAGGAACACCACCACCGTCACTGCGATCTCGACGAAGGACACATGCAGGCTCTGGGTCGTCAGACCTAGCCAGCCCGGCAGGATGTTGAGGTAGAAGACCCCCAGCCCGGCGTAGGCCAGCACCTGGAACACCGCGTTGAGCGCAACCAGCACGGCGGCCATCTCCCGGTCACCGCGGGCCAGGTCGGTCCAGATCAGCACCATCGCGATACAGCGGGCCAGGCCGACAAGGATCACTCCGGTGCGGTATTCGGGCAGGTCGGGCAGCAGCATCCAGGCCAGCGCGAACATGACGGCTGGACCGATGATCCAGTTCAGGGCCAGGGAGGCCGTCATCATTCGCCGGTCAGCGGTGATCCGCCCTACCTCCCGGTAGCGGACCTTCGCCAGCACGGGGTACATCATCAGCAGCAGGCCGATCGCGATCGGGAGGCTTGTGCCGTGAATTGACACCGCTCCCAGCGCTTTCCCCAGGCCCGGAACCACCCGCCCCAGCACTAGCCCGGCTGCCATGGCGAGGGCGATCCACACCGGCAGGAACCGGTCCACCACCGACAGCTGACCCACCAGATGCGTGTCCGTCGTTGCCGGCGCGGGTGCGTCGCGTTTGATGCTCATCTGTTCAGGACCTCGCTCTCATCGGTGTGGGACGTCCAGCTGGTCCAAGAGACGCCGAACGCGTTTTTCGACCTCGTCGCGGATAGGGCGCACCGCCTCCAGGGATTGACCTGCCGGGTCGGGAAGCTCCCAATTCTCGTAGCGACGACCAGGAAACATAGGACAGGCGTCGCCGCAGCCCATAGTCACGATCACATCGGCGGCTTGCACGATTTCGTCGGTCCAGGGCTTGGGAAATTCGCCCGTGATGTCAATGCCGACCTCGGCCATGGCCTGGAGTGCCGCAGGGTTGATGTCATCGCCGGGTTCGGATCCGCCCGACCATGCAACCGCGCGATCCCCGGCAAGATGGGTGAAGAAGCCGAGCGCCATTTGGGAACGCCCCGCGTTGTGGGTGCACAAGAACAGCACAGTTGGTTTGCCGTTGCGTCTCTTGTCTTCGACCCGTGCTAGTGCAATGAGGCGTTGGCGAGCGAACCGTTCAGCGATGAGCGGCAAGAAGTTCGCGACCGTGGCTCGCCCGGCGAACTGGTTATAGGAGGAATGCAGGAACCGTGCAATCGTTTCGCCGCCGAATGCGTCGGAGAACTCATCCTGCAGTCGGGCAACTGCCGTGCGCAGGGCCAGCTCATGATCCACCGAGAGATCACCGGGCACGTGCCGGGTCAGGGATGCGGGACTGTCGGTCATGGCGAATCCTTCGGTCAGTAGTGCCGGAAGCGCGAGAATGTTCGTGTGGGACGCCGACGTTCGTCTGCCGTGCGGGTGGCACCGGGGTAGGCGGTCGGTGCCAATCTGAGCAAGCCGCCACCCGGCAATGGGACGGTGTTCATACGACGGCGGCTGGACTCACGGTGTCGGTTCCCAGTAGCTGTGATAGTTGTTGCAGCGCTGCCGGATTCACCCGGTAATACACCCATGAGCCACGGCGTTCGCAGTAGAGCAATCCCGCGGTGCGTAGCACTTTCAGGTGGTGGGAGATGGTGGGCTGGCTCACCTCGATCCCCGCGGATAAGTCGCAAACGCAGGCCTCGCCGCCGGTATGGCTGGCCACCACGCTCAACAGGCGCAACCGCACCGGGTCAGACAGCGCCTTCAGTGTGGCCGCCAATCGACTGGCCGACTCGGCCGAGAGCGGCTCGCGCACCAGCGGGGCAAACGCGCATCCCGGTTCGACGGCCAGCGGCCACTGTGACTTCGACACACATCAATATTGACGGACATCGAATCATTGCGCAACCGGAGTTACGACTGGAATTGGGGCGTGAGAGCCTTGCCAGCGTCGCTCCGCGGACGAGGAGCGTACACCCGCGGCCACTTAGCCCGGTCCAGGCCGTTCTGTCTATGACCGGATTCGACGCGTCCAGGACCGGCAGGCTTTCTATGAGGCCGCAAGCACGGAGCGGTTGGTGGCGAATGCGGCGCTCGGTGCAGACCAGATGATTTCGAGTTTTGTTGCGGCACTGGGCGGTTGGCCGCACACCTTCTGGACTTCCTACCTCCGCGTCGAAATCAGGTCGCTGATGATCAATCCGGCCACCAGTCGGCCCGCCGCTTGGGCCGATCGCGCCGAGGCGGCGTCGATCGACGGCTCGTTACCAACTGCCGCCCTCCGGTGACGGGTGCATGGCCGGCCTTACCCACGAGACCGGTTTGAGCGGGCCGTTTCGCACACCTGGACCGGCGTGTGACGGTATCGGCCGCAGCTTGTGGGTGGGTGTCGCTCCATCGCCGTGAGCTCGTTGCGGGCGGAGACGGGCGGGTCGAGCATCATTCACGTGTGCATCGTTGGGGACTCGTCACCGCGCCATCGACGCCAAGCACACCCCAACAGTGAGGCCAACCGGCGGGCGGACCCGCGAGGACATCCGCGAGTCCGCCCGAACCGTCAGCAGCACGATGACCCGGCGGTCACCTCTTGGCCCTCACGGTTAGATTCGGCGCCGCAGCAGACCGCATCCTCGGTCTCGGGATCGCTGTGCTGTGGGCTGGATCCGAAGGTCTCGGAATCAGCCAGCACCGTGTAGACCTCCCACTTCTCCCCGGCTGGTCCGGTCACCCAGGCCTTGTCCTGGATAGCGAAGCAGCACGTGGTTCCGATCTCCTCGTCGGCGAACAAGCCCTCACCGCTTAGCCGGGCGATCTCCGCGTGCACCTTTTCGCTCGATTGCACCTCGACGCCCAGGTGGTTGAGCGTGCCGCCCTTTCCGGGATTTTCCAGTAGCACCAGCTTTAGTGGCGGCTCGGCAACAGCGAAGTTCGCGTAGCCGGGCTTGCGCTTGGCTGGCTCGGTGTTGAACAGCTTGGAGTAGAACGTGATCGCCTTGTCGAGATCGTCGACGTTGAGGGCGAGTTGGACGCGGGACATGAGAATAGACCTCCGTTACTTGTGAGACATATATCGAACTACTCGACACACCCACAGGATGCCACCTTTTTGATATATGTCAAGCTAGCTGGTAAGATCGTCGTGTGTCCCAGACGCTGCCGACTGCCGGTGGCCGCGCGGCTGTCGTCGCCAGGCCCATCGACAACGATGCCCTGCAAGTCGCATTGCGCCTCAAGGCGTTCACAGACCCGCCTGGGTCGAGATCATGTCGTTGCTGTTTGGCGGTCAGCCACCACCTCGGCCGATTGCGCAGGGCGGTGCCTGGTCGAATCGGACCGCCGTGGCATGAACCCCAGTGTCGGTTCGAGTCCGACTGGAGGCACACTAAAGCCGCTGTGCAGGGGCAATAATGGTTGCCTGCCCATTGAGGTCCAAAGTCCCTGTACGAGGAGCACCTCAACGAACGAGCGTGGCTTCATGATTCGTTTGAGCTGCATTGTTGCCGCCGTTGTTGCGACCGCCATGAGTACCGCCGCGCCGGCCGGCGCCGACCCGCTGAGCGACTTGACGGGCGTGCTGCCGGCAGGCTACGGCAGCGGCGCATGCAAACCGACCGCTGCTGGTGCGGCACTTGCCGCTGTGACCTGCGGGGCCAACTCACTGCCCGGCGGCCCGACGGCGGCAACCTATTGGCTGTTCGGCGATGACAAAGCGATGCAAGAGGCATTCGCGTCCGCCTTGAGTGGTCCGGATTGGACGCCTGCGGCGTGTCCCGGCATGCGATCGTCTCTTCCCATTCCGCTGACGAAATCCGACGGCACCAGATACGGGTCGGTGGTCTGCGGACGCGCGAGCACCTTCCTGCCCGACCGAGATGGCGGTATCGCGTGGACGCGAGACGCCGACAAGCTTCTCGGCGTGGCATATGTGGGGTATCAGGGCCAGGCGTATCCGACCGGTCTGTTCGAGTGGGTGCGGGCGCAGCAGACCTAGAGTCCTTATCGCGCCGCCGGCGCCCACGCAAAGGTGTCCACGCCGGTGTCGACCCGGGTAGGGCTGCGGTTGTCGAGATCCGTTACCACCAGCCAGTTGCCGGAGGAAGTGTCCAGGTAGGCGACGAAGTCGCCGGCACCCCACACCGGTTGCTGGGCGGCATTACAAACGCTCCCTCCGCGAGGGGAGCCTTGACAGGTCAACATCACCGCGACGTCGGTGACCGTCGTGCGCGGCAGCGACGAACCCGCGTCGAGGACCTGGATCGTCTTCGATGGATCGGCGGCGCCTTGCCCGGCAGTTTGCGTCGTGAACGCCACGGCGCCGGAGCCCAAGGCCGTGATGTCGCCGTAGTACGAACCCGGCTTGGTGAACAGCGGAGTCGGTGCGGGCAGCTTCCCGCCGGTTTGGGCGGAGGCTGCCACGGAGTAGATGCCGCCAGTGCGGACGGCGAACGCCGGCACGCCCGCGTCCAGCCCGGATGCGTCACCGTTGGCGAACAGTATTGCCTGGCCGTCCTTGGAGTAAGTCACCGAGGAGGCGTTCGTGTCGGTGGCGAAAGGCGTGGATTCACCGCCGACGGCGAGGACGTTGACATCCACCGGTCTCACGTCGCTGCGTGCCTGAACCCAGGCGATGTCGCGGCCGTCGGGCGCCCACGCGAAGCCGGATTCGGCGAACAGCTTCTGTTGTGTGGGTGCGAGCGCACCGGTGTCGGCCGCCGCGACCAGCAGGTAACCGCCGTCCACCGCCCCACCGGTCGGGTTGTCGACGAAGGCCACCCGTTCTCCCGTCGGTGACCACCGGGGACTCGCGACCATCGCGGGTACGTCGCCGCTGCGATGCGGAAGGGCGGCTGGATCCACCAACCGCCGCGGTGGACCGACGGGTGCCAGTTGCGGTGACAGGTCGAGTATCCACAGTTCACCGCCATAGTCGGCGGCTGTCGCCTTGCGGACGAATGCTACGTGCGACAGGTCCGGGGACGGCGCCGGCTGCGCGTCCGCAGGTCCGTCCGTCAGCTTCCGGCCGGGGGTACCGGCGGGTTCGCTGACGTAGAGCGACCCCGCCTTGGTGTAGAACAGCGCACCCGGTCGCATGGTCATCGGGGCAGTCGTCCCGGACGTCGCGGTGGGTGCCGGTTGCGTGGCGGGCGAATTCGTTCTGGTCCCCGGAGTGCATGCGGCCACCGCTGACACGGCCAGCAGCGCGGCCCACCAACCGCTGCGGCGCCGGATCGTGGGCGTCGCCCGACTGTGGGGACCCATGTCGAACGGTCAGTCGCCGTCTTCGATGATGTGCATCGCGGCTTCCTCAGCCGAGGCGGCGCCGCCGCTGATACCGACGTCCTCGGCGACCAGTTCTGCCTCGGTGTCTTCGCCGAAGCCCAGGTCAGGCGCGACGAGGCGGCCCGCTCGGGCCCGTCCGACCTCGCTGCGCTGCGGAAACTCGGCTTCGCGCTCGGCTTCATCGGAGCGTTGCCGTTCGTCTTCGTCCAACAGCACATCGATTCGCGATGCCGGATCCGGTTCTTCCTCCGCAAGCAGCTGGTCCAGTGTTTCGGAAGGGCCGAAGGCGCCAGGTGCGTACGGACGCTCCGGCGGTGAGTACCCCTCGTCGAGGATGTCGTCGACGCCCCGGTCGATCAGCGTGTCCTCGGGTTGAAGCTGATTGTCGTCTTCGGCGCCGTATTCGCCTGCCGCCGGGCCGGCCCAATAGGCATTGCTCACGGTGTCCCTCCTCCAAATCCTGATCGCGGAATCGTTCGACTCGCGGGCAATCCACAACCTAAAACGTTACGAGTGCTCCGCCCTAGGGTCGTTGGGCCCTCATGGGCGGCGACATTGGGCCCGTCGGCCATACCCGCAGCTGCGAATGAAGGGTCTTATTACTGCCTACTCGATCACCGACCACTTCTCGGAACTTTCCCATATTTCGCCCTTGCCGGACTCTGAGCCTGTGCAACTGCCACTGCGAGTCGAGTGCACCTCTCCGGGTCCCCCCCGCATCGCCACCGTCCCGTCCAAACTGAAGACATAGGTAACGGGATCCGACGTATCCGTGGTCCAGATGCACGAGCGATCCGTCTCGTCGGGGTACCTCTGGTGCGTGGTCTGCGTGCCCGTCAACGTAAGCCCGGACAAAGTGCCGGTCACGGTTCCTTCGTAGGACTGCACCGAGTACGACGCTTCCATGCTCAGGGTGCACGTGACCGCATTGCCGTTGACGTAGCAATCGTGCACAGCGCCGTAGCGTTGGTCGCCGATCCGGAAGTGCTTCATGGGCGGCAGGCCGATGCTGGACGAGGTGGTGCTGCCTGGTTCGTCCTTGCGGCCATTCTCCGGCTCGGCCAGCGGCCTACCCGTCGTCGTTGAGTGGCAGCCCGCCAGCCAGAGCGCGGCTGCCGTCATCGCCGCGACGGCGACCGGTGTTCCTCTACTTGCAGGTATCTGCATGATTGCCCGATTTCGACAGTGCTGAGTCCACCGCTGTGGCCCAGATGTGATTTAGGAGTTGCGGCTAGTTGATTGCCGACCAGGGGAAGGATGCTTCTTCTTCGGGGATCGTCGTCGTATATGAGTTGCCACAATTGCTGTTGTAAGTCACTTCCATCTGACTCGGTCCTTTGCGTATCACCACCGTCCCATCAGGGCTGAAAACGAGCGTGGCTGGACCGGAGATACTCGTCACGAAATTGCAACCGTCGGAACCGGATTGTTCGACTCGTTTTGTGTGGGTTCCCGTCATCGTCAAGCCTGACAGGGTTCCGGTGATCTCCTCACTCTCCGTCATGGTCCCTAACTGATGTGTTACCGCGCATTTCATTGAGTTTCCATTTACTCGGCAATCGAAGTCGGCGTCGGAGTAGTAGGGGATTCCCAGATGATCCGGCAAAGTGGTCTGGTTTCTTGCCCTTGTCGAAGTTGGGGTCGGAGGAATCGGATTCCCGCCCCCACTAGCTCCTCCGTGTCGGCACGCGTTGAACGCTTCGACACATCGGGACACATCCTCCGGCAGGACATATCGGACGCCGTAGAGCCCTATCCTGACGTGGGCATGCAGACACTCGCGCAGGTCACTGGCGCATGTTGGGGAGGGGGCGGGCGATGGGGCGGCAGCTGCCACCCCGGATGACCACAGGCAAGACTTCAGCGTCGACGGCAGGTCCATGGTCGGGACATACAGCCCGACAGCGGCGACGGTGGCCAGTGCCAGTTTCGGTAAGAGCCTGGTAGCCATCTGGTGCTAGCCCTTGCTGATGCTGTTGCCCGAACCGAGGTCCTGAATCTGCGGGTTTCCCTCGTGGTAGGTGACCGTATTGTTCAACCCCGCCACGACGATCTCGGTGTCCACCTTCTGGAAACTGACTTTGTTTGCGTCGCCCCCGATGATCACCGAGTTGCATCTGCCGGTCACTATCAGAGTGTTGTTGGAGCCGGCGATGTTCAGTGACTTCCCGTCGGCGCAGTCCAGCTTGTCGGTGGCCCCGAATGTTCCGTCATTGATGGTGTTGTTGATCTCGGCGATCGGCGGCCTGGATGGCTCTTTGTTCTTCGAGTTGCAGCCCACAACACCCACGGCGACCACCGCGGACCCGACGACGATCTGAAGCATCCGGCTACTCACTGTTGTCCCAACTTTCTATCATCGTGGTTACTCCATCGCCGACCAGGTGCCAGTCGACTCCCAGGCCTTCCCGGTGTACGAAGTTGGGCCTCCGCAACTGTAGGTTCCTTGAATCTGGGCCGGCCCTTGACGAATCAACACGGTTCCGTCGAGGTTGAAGACGTAGGTGGCGGGTCCGGTCAGGTCTTGCTCGTAGCGGCAGCTGGCATCAGCGGGTGCGTGGCCTGTTTGGTGTCCCTTGAAGGTTCCGGTGGCGGTCAGACCCGACAAAGTCCCGGTGAACTGCTCCTCAGAGGAATCCGTTGAGCCAAACGAAGCCAGCAAGGTTCCCGTGCAGGAAACGGAGTTTCCGCTGATGCGGCAGTCGTAGCGGCTGTCGCCGTTGCCGCTGGTCTTGATGCCGAGGTGGGAGGGCAAGCCCTTTCCGGTGCTACCGCTCGCCGACGTCGAGGGGGGCGGATTCGGGTTCCCGCCTCCGCTGGTGCCTCCGTGGCGGCACGCGTTGAAGGCCTCGACACATCGGGAGGCGTCCTCCGGCAGGACGTACCGGACGCCGTAGAGGCCGGTCCTGACCTGGGCATGCAGACAGTCGCGCAGGTCGCTGGCGCACGTTGGTGAGGGGGCAGCCGATGCGATGCCGGGTGTGCGCAGACAAGATCCTAGAGATGTGGGCACTCCGATCGTGGGGGCGTACAGCCCGGCCGCAGCCGCTGCGGCGAGTGCGAGTTTGGCGGCCAATCCGGTCACCTTGCGTTCCTCAATATTGCTGGTCGCATTGCCTTACACCTACTCGATCGGCGACCACGTGGCCGTCCCCTTCATTTCCTCAGTGGTGCCGGAGTTCGAGCCTGAGCAACTGCCGCTGAACGACGTGTGCCGCTGGTTTGGTCCTGCTGTGAACGTCACACCGCCGTCAGGGCGGAAGACGTAGGTGACTGGCCCTGAATAGTCCTCGTTAGAGATGCAGCCGGGATCCGACGGCGAACGGTACTCCGAGTGCGATGTGGCAGTTCCGTTCATGGTCAGGCCCGACAGTGTGCCGGTGAATTTTCCAGTGAAGGAAACGTAACCCTCGGGCGGTGTTTCCCAGCGCGATGTGCAGTTGACTGTGCTGCCGTCGACTTGGCAGTCGCTGACCATTCCCTGGTTTCTTATTTCAAACCGGTTCGGAAGGGTTGTCCTGCCACCCTGCGCGGAGGTGGATTTGGGTGGCACCGGATTACCGCCTCCGCCGGCGCCTCCATGTCGGCACGCGTTGAACGCTTCGACGCATCGGGCCACATCCTCGGGCAGCACGTAGCGGACTCCGTAGAGACCGGTCTTCACGCTGGCATGCAGGCACTCGCGCAAGTCGCTGGCACAGGTTGGGGAGGGTGCGGGCGAGGGGGCAGCGGACGCCACGCCAGACGTCCACAAGCAAGATTTCGGCGGCAGCGCCAAGCCCATGGTGGGCACATTGAGCCCCACTGCAGCCACAGATACCAGTGCCAGTTTGGACGCCAGTCTGGTCATCATCGACTCCGTCCTTGATGCCGGCCTGCCGCCCTGCCACCCGCAGGAATCGGGCAACCGTAGCAACGCCAACCGGTTGTCAATAGAGACTTTGGGCCTCGCAGGGGTTGTCCGGGAGCGCTGTTCGACGGTTTCGGGTGCCGCCCGCGAACAGCATGGCCGCGACCAACTACCTGCGAACTGAGGTCTGAAGTCCCTATTCGGCGCGTGTCTCAGCGGACGAGGGTGCCCTTATGATCCGGCATCGCCCGCATCGTTGCCGCAGTCGTCGTCACCGTGTGTCGCCGTGGCGTTGTTGGTTGCTGGCCGGGCTGGGCATGACGGTGATCTTGGTTGCGCCGGCGGTTGCCGCCCCGCCCGGGGACGACAACCCACCACCGCGGGATGACCTCGACCGCTATCCGCTCGCCGCCGGGCTCTACGAAGGTGTTTACGGCAGCCTCACGCCACAGACGCCCAACTTCTGGGGGTACTGGCTCTACTTCAAAACACCCGGTGGATGGTCATGCGGACTGGCCCCCAACGGCGGCCCGATCGGCTGCGACATGGTGCCCGCCGACGCACCGCCGGGCACCAACCAGACCTTCGCCGATGCCGCTCATCCCGCCGGATACCGCCAGTCCAATACTGCGACCTTCACCCGTGACGTCCCGGTGCTTCCCGCCGGTCAACGGGTGCAGACGCTTGGTGCCAGCTGCGCGATCGACGACACCGGCGCGGTGCACTGCCAGACGCAGGGCAACCACGGCTTCATCCTTTCCGCCGGCCACGGCGTGCTGTGGTAGTTGCTGCAGCACATCACAGCGAAAGGGCAGCGCGCTGCCGTTGCGGCACCGGCCATAAACTGAGCTTTCGTGGGTATGCTCTTTGGTTTCGCGCCGTGGATCGTCTACTGGGTGCTGGTCGGCAATGTCCCGTTCGAGATTGCCGTTGCGGTCGCGCTGTTGATCGCGCTGGCGATGTTTGCGGTCGGGCGGGCCACCGACAAGCCCGGCCGAACGATTGAAATCACTGCTGTCGCAACGTTTTCGCTACTTACGGTGCTGACCTTTGCGCTCAGTGAGCCGGTTATGGCGCGGTGGATACAGCCGTTGAGCAACGCGGGGATCTTGCTCGGGGCGCTGACCGGCCTGCTGATCGGCAAACCGTTCGTCCGCGAGTTCGCCGCGGCCGAACAACCGCCCGACGTGGTCAAGACCGAGCTGTTCGACAGGATGACCGCGATGTTGACCTGGTTGTGGGTCGCCGCGTTTGTTGGTATGACGCTGTCATCGGCGATCCCGCCGATCGTGCTGCGCGACGCTACGATCCTCGACACGAAGACGCCGCTGTCGTTCATCTGTTACTGGGTCGTCCCGTTTTCGCTGTTGGGTCTGGCGGCTCTGGCGTCTCGGCTACTGTCCGACCGGATGCTTGCCGGGGTGGGCGACGCCGTCCGGGAAACCTCCTTCGTCGCCTACGACGAAGCCACCATCGACGAGCTGTACTACCTTGCCCAGGAGCACGCCAATCGCGAAGTCGGCCCAGGTAAGGAGGCCTACAACGTCAAAGTCGGAGGGATGGGCACGCCGCTGACGGGCGACGAGTCGCGCAAGTCATGGCCCTCGACCTACAAGGTTCGCGACAAGAAGCACTAGCAAATCTCGGCTCCCGTTACCCGCGCGACAACTTTTCCTGCTAAATCATGCCCATGGCGAACACGACGAGATGGTGGGTTGCGACGGTAGCGGTATCGACAGCGCTGACGGCCTGCTCGTCGAGCACGTCCGACTTCAGGGTTGCGCATCCGGGCAAGGTGGACCTGAGCACCAAGGCCGGAACCGTTCTCACGATCACCCCGGACCGGATGCTGGCCGCCACCGGAGGCCTGACACCCGTGGCCTTCGGCAAGCCTGCGCACGGAAAGATCGCATACGCCGCAAACGGAGCACTGACCTATACCCCCGACGGCGGCTTCACCGGTACCGACGAACTCAGCGTCACCGTCAGTCGCGCCGTCAAGACCTACGCCGAGAATCAGCTGCCCTTGGTCACCATGGGCGGTGTCGCCATCAAGGCCAGCGCGCACGGGTCCGGGATCGCCGCGGTGCCCGGCGTTTCCGATGAAATCTACGGCCTCACCGACCGCGGCCCCAACGTCGACGGGCGTGCCCCCAACGAAAAGGTGTTTCCGGTACCGGATTTCCAGCCGCATATCGCCAGGCTCAAGCTGGCCGACGGCGTGGCCACAGTCGAGCGGACGATCCCGCTGCGCGGTCCGGACGGCTCACCGTTGGTCGGGCTGGTCGACCGGCAGGCCAATACCGGCGAGTCGGCGGTGGACCTCAACGGCACGCCGCTGCCGACTTCGGACTACGGAGTCGACCCCGAGGGCTTGGTCGCCACCCTCGACGGCAATTTCTGGGTGTCCGACGAGTACGGTCCCTACCTCATCCATTTCGACGCCAATGGTAAAGAGCTGGAACGTCTTTCACCGTTCGACGGCACATTGCCCAAGGAGTTGTCGCTGCGCAGCCCCAACCGCGGAATGGAGGGACTGACCATCAGCCCCGACGGCACGATGTTGGCCGGGATCATGCAGTCGGCGTTGCAGACGCCGGGGCTGCAAGGCCCGGCAAGTTCGGTGCCGATCGCCCGCATCGTGACCGTCAACGTCGTCGACCCCCAAATCGTCCACGAGTATCTGTATCCGCTGGCCAATCCTCAGGAGACCGACGTCGCGGTATCGGAGATCACGGCGCTGAGCGCCACCACGTTCCTGGTCGTCGAACGGGACAGCAAGCCTGCGCCCAACGCGAACAAGAAGATCTACGCGGTGGATATTGCCGGGGCCACCGACGTCGGCCCCCGCTCGACGGTGCCCGGTGCGTCGTATCAGCCCGACGCCGGCGGCCTGCTCGTCAACGGTGTCCCGATCGAAACCGCCATCGGTGTCGGTACCGATGCGGACGCCGTCGTCAAGCTCAGAGCCGTCGGGATCACCGTCGCCGCCAAGACGCTGAAGCTCGACCTTGAAGCTTTGCTGCGAACGCTGTCGGCCAACGGTGATTTCTACGGACACGACAAGATCGAAGGCCTCATCACCCCAGACGGTGGTAAGACACTCGTCATCGCCAACGACAGCGATTTCGGCCTGGCCGGCCTGGCTTCGGCGACCCCGCCGATGCGTCTGCGGCCCAAGATCCTGCCCAACGGGACGCAGGACAATGGCGAGTTTCTGGTCGTTGACACGACGGCGCTGCCGCCGAAGACCGAATCGGTGACGGTCCCGATCAAAGTTCGCTGAACATTCAGTCGGTCAGCGGCCGCAGCCGAAACACCCTGATCTGTCGCGGAGCGCATGTGGCGCGGTAGCGCTCGTAGCCTGCGTAGAAGTCGGCGGCGGTGACCCATGCCCGGGCGCGGTCGTCGCCGGTGAGCAACTCGGCGCGGTATCGTCTGGGCGGTCCTTTGAACTCGACGGTGCATTCGGGGTGTGCCAGCAGGTTGGCGCTCCACCCGGGGTGGTTGGCCCGCCCGTAGTTGGATCCGATGGCCAGCAGACCGTCGCCGTCGTCGAGAAACGTCAACGGCTGGGTGCGCGACCGGCCGGACTTGGCGCCGGTCGACGTGAGCAGACCGACCTTGTTCCAGCCGACCGAGCTCAGCCGGCCTCTGGTGCGCGGGATCAGCGCCTTGTCGACGCGCGGCGCTACGTGAAGCGCGAACAGGTAACCCACCGGGCTGATCAACGTGCGTTCCATGAGCGCCTCATGGAGCCGCAACCGCCGACCGCGGATCGGGCTTTCCCGCCTCAGTGCCACGGCTAGACGGTACTCGATAGGTTGGACGGGCGAGGGCGAGATGAGGCTGTGCCAGACAAGGAGTGTCGCGATGAACGCTGTCAGTCCGGATGTGATTCGCGCGGAGACGATCACGATCACCGGGGACCGTGGCGACCAGATCGAGGCCTACCGGGCCATGCCGCTCGCCGAGGGGTCACGCGGCGGCATCGTCTGGATTCACCACATGCCGGGCTACGACCGCGAGACCAAGGAGTTCGTCCGCCGGCTCGCGGTCAACGGTTACCACACGGTGGCGCCCAACCTGTATTCCCGCGAGGCCCCGGGCGCCGAACCCGACGACGCTGCCGCCGCGGCCCGGGCAGCCGGTGGTGTCCCCGACGAACGCCTGGTCGGCGACGTCGCCGGCGCGGTGGAACACCTGCGCTCGCTGCCGGGCGCGAACGGCAGATTCGGCGTAATCGGGCACTGCTCGGGCGGGCGGCACGCCTACCTGGCGGCCTGCTCGCTGCCGTTCGACGCCGCCGTGGACTGCTACGGCGCGTTCATCGTCGAGGACCCCCCGGAGGGGATGCCCAAGACCATGAAACCCATCCTGAACCTGGCGGCGAACCTGAGCTGCCCGCTGCTGGGGTTGTTCGGGGCCGAGGACCGTTTCCCGGCGCCCGCCGGGGTGGCCGCGCTGGATGCCGAGCTGACCCGGCTGGGCAAGCCGCACTCGTTCACCTCCTACGAGGGCGCGGGCCACGGGTTCTTCTCCGTCGACCGGCCGGCATACCGGGTGGAGGCGGCGCTGGACGGCTGGCGCCGCATCGACGAGTTCTTCGCCACGCATCTGAAAGGCTAGGTGTCCCAACACATGTGCACTTACCTGACCCAACATGTGCAGATCGACGGCAGCGCCAAGGGTGCGACGGGATGGTTCGGCGCCAGCCGCGCCACGGTGTACGTCGACCATCCCGTGCATGCCCGCTACGGCCACACGGTGAACATCGATGTGATCAACCCGGAGCTCGGCCCGTCCGCTCGGGTCGCGCTCGAACTCACCGAGGAAAGCGCGCTGACGTTGGCCGACGCAATCCGTAAGGCGATCGCCCACGCGCCGGCCGGTCTGGCGTCCAAGGACCAGTAGGACCAGTAGGCGACACGTGAGCACCGAGCACGACTACCCGCAGATGGCGGCCGCGCGTGGACGCATCGAGCCGGCGCCGCGCCGGATCCGCGGCTATCTTGGCGACGAACTGGTCTTCGACACTACAGCGGCCCGCTATGTGTGGGAATTGCCTTATTACCCAACGTATTACGTTCCGATTGCCGATGTCCGCAGGGAGTTCCTGCGCGACGAGGACCACCCCCAGAAGGTCCAGTTCGGTCCGTCGCGGTTGTATTCGCTGGTCGGCGCAAACGGGACCCACCCGTCGGCCGCGCGGGTATTCGACGCCGACGGCGACGGTCCGCTCGCGGGCACGGTGCGCTTCGACTGGCACCCGCTGCGGTGGTTCGAAGAGGACGAGCAGATCTATGGCCACCCGCGCAATCCGTACACCCGGGTGGATGCGCTGCGCTCGCACCGCCACGTCCGGGTGGAGTTGGACGGCGTCATGCTCGCCGACACCCGGTCACCGGTGCTGGTTTTCGAAACCGGTTTGCCTACCCGCTACTACATCGATCCCACCGACGTCGTCTTCGAACACCTGGAACCCAGCTCGACGCGGACGCTGTGCCCGTACAAGGGAACGACATCGGGCTACTGGTCGGTGCGGGTCGGCGACGCGGTGCACGCTGACCTGGCGTGGACCTACCATTACCCGTTGCCGGCCGTCGCGGCCATCGCCGGCTTGGTGGCGTTTTACAACGAAAGGCTCGACATGATTGTCGACGGCGCCGTGCTACCACGCCCACGCACCCAATTCGGCTGAGGCGGCCGCGGGAACCCGGCTTACGCGTTGTGATATTCGCCTCTTTTGGTCACGCAATATAAGAATTTCTTATCTAACGACTGCGTAATTGCTCGGCAACAAGTTAGCCCCAGGACTGGCATGGCTGATACAGCAGCTTTATTTGTTTGCTCTAGGGTGCCCTACCAAATGCCCGATTATTGCAGTCTGAGTTTAGCCTGAGGCTGCGGAGTGACCTGGGTAACAATGCTGAAATCGAAATCTTTTCGTCGATAATTCAACGGCTAGACTCTTGCGAACGCGGTCAATTCAGTGCTTTTTAGTGCTGAAATCCGGGTGGTCCCGGGCGATCAGGTCGCACAGAGCAGTCGCGATGTCTGAAGCCCGCGCAACACAGCAAAGGCGGTGCCAACGTGAGCGATGTGAACGGCCAAAACACCGGCTGGGATGAGCGGGACGGCGCACAGGTCCAGCTTTTCGGGTCCGGCGCCACACCCGATCTGCCGACCGCGGTCGAGATCCGCGTGCGCAACGGCCCCATCGCTGGCATGGCCATGAACCCCGACGGCAGCCGGCTGCTGGTGACCAATTACAGCGACCACAGCGTGTCGGTCATCGACACCGACAGCTGCCGGGTGGTGGAGACCATCGCCGGCGTCAACGAGCCGTTCGCCATCGCCACCGGCAGCGCGCCGGCCGAGCGGGCATACGTCAGCATCGTGTCGCCGGCCTACGACTCGATCGGCGTCATCGACGCGTCCACCAACGCCCTTGTCGCCGCCCACCCGCTGACGCTCAGCGTCAGCGACCTCGCCGTCGACCCCGGCGGCAACTACGTCTACGCCAGCCGGAACGGCGCCCGCGGTGCCGACCTCGCTGTCCTGGACACCGCCACGGGCGGCGTCGAGGCCATCGACATCGCGACCGCCGCGGGCACCACCGCCCAGTGCGTGCGGATCAGCGCCGACGGGAGCCGGCTCTACGTCGGCAGCAACGGTCCGTCCGGTGGCCAGCTGGTCGTCGTCGCGACCCGCGCAGAGCGCGACGAGGATCGCGGCGCCACCGGCCGCTCGCGCTGGCGCCGCAAGAACCCCAAAAACCCCCACGGCGGCCAGGACGGTAAGCCGCAACTGCGCGTCGTCGGCACCGTCGACATCGGTTCGGCGGTCCGCGATGTCGCGATGAGCCCCGACGGCGCCACCGTCTACGTCGCCAGTTGCGGCGCCGACTTCGGCGCCGTGGTCGACGTCGTCGACAGCCGCGCCCGCAAGGTCATTGCGACCCGCAAGATCGACCAGATCGGTGGTTTGGTCACCCGCCTGACCCTGAGCGGTGACGGTGATCGGGCCTACCTGGTGAGCGAGGACCGGGTCACGGTGCTGAACACGCTCACCCAGGACATCGTCGGCACCGTCCGCGTCGCGCAACCGTCCTGCGTCATCGAGAGCCGAGACGGCGGCCACCTGTACATCGCCGACTACTCCGGCACGATCACCATGGTGCCGGTCGCCGCGACCGTCCCGGGCATCGACGACGCTCGCGAGTACGAGGCGTCGACCGAGTGGATCATGCCCGAGCTGCTGCAGTACGAGGCGGCGCTGGCCTGACGGTCGCGGTCGGGACCGCTCCGGCCCGGCATTGAACGCGGTTCTCGGGGGAACCCGTTCTCATGACTTGCCCGCGGCGATAGCATTCGCCCGACCAGACATGAGGCGGTGCTGCGCCGAGACCCGTAAGGCGGTACATCGATGTACAGCACGATGCAGGAATTCCCGCTGACCATCACCGCGATCATGCGGCACGGCTGCGGTGTCCACGGCCTACGCGAGGTCGTGACGGCCACCGGTGACGGCTATCGGCACACCAGCTACCGCGACGTAGGGCAGCGCGCCGCCCAGCTGGCAAACGGATTGCGCCGCCTCGGGATCACCGGGGACCAGCGGGTGGCCACCTTCATGTGGAACAACACCGAACATCTGGTGGCCTACCTCGCCGTGCCGTCGATGGGCGCGGTGCTGCACACGCTGAACATCCGGCTGTTTGCCGAGCAGATCATCTACGTGGCCAACGAGGCCGAAGACCGGGTCATCCTGGTCGACCTCTCCCTGGCCAAGCTGCTGGCACCGGTGCTGTCCAAACTCGACACCGTGCACACCGTGATCGCCGTCGGGGACGGCGACACCGCGCCGCTACAGGAATCGGGCAAGACCGTGCTGCGCTACGCCGAAGTGATCGACGGCGAGTCGGCCGAATTCGACTGGCCGCAGCTCGACGAGTATTCCGCGGCTGCGATGTGCTACACCAGCGGCACCACCGGCAACCCCAAAGGTGTTGTCTACAGCCACCGTTCGAGCTTTCTGCACACCATGGCGACGTGCACCACCAACGGCATCGGGGTCGGCTCGAGCGATCGGGTGCTGCCCATCGTGCCGATGTTTCACGCCAACGCCTGGGGGCTGCCGTATGCGGCATTGATGGCCGGTGCCGACTTGGTGCTCCCCGACCGGCATCTCGACGCCCGATCACTCATCCACATGATCGAGAACCTGCGGCCCACCCTGGCCGGCGCGGTGCCGACCATCTGGAACGACGTCATGCATCACCTGGAGAAAGACCCCGGCCACGACGTGTCGTCGCTGCGTCTGGTCGCCTGCGGCGGCTCAGCCGTCCCGGAATCGCTGATGCGCACCTTCGAAGAGAAGCACGGCGTCCAGATCCGGCAGCTGTGGGGCATGACGGAGACCTCGCCGATGGCCACCATGGCGTGGCCGCCGCCGGGAACCCCGCCGGACCGGCACTGGGCCATCCGCTCGACGCAGGGCCAGCCGGTGTGCGGGGTGGAGGCCAGGATCGTCGACGACACCGGCCGGGTGCTGCCCAACGACGGCAAAGCCGTCGGCGAGGTGGAAGTTCGCGGCCCGTGGATCACCGGTTCGTATTACCTGGGATATGACGAGTCGAAGTTCGACTCCGGGTGGTTGCGCACCGGCGATGTCGGCCGCATCGACGAGCAGGGCTTCATCACGCTCACCGACCGGGCCAAGGACGTCATCAAGTCCGGCGGCGAGTGGATTTCGTCGGTCGAGCTGGAGAACTGTCTGATCGCGCATCCCGGGGTGGTCGAGGCCGCGGTGGTGGGCGTTCCCGACGAGCGTTGGCAAGAACGGCCGCTGGCGGTGGTCGTGACCCGCGAAGGGGTCGAGGTGAGCGCCGGGGATCTGCGGAAGTTCTTGGCGGACAAGGTAGCTCGATGGTGGTTGCCCGAGCGATGGGCTTTCGCCGACGAGATTCCGCGCACCAGCGTGGGCAAATACGACAAGAAGACCATCCGCTCCCGCTACGGCGACGGTGTCTACGACGTTGTCGAGGTGCACAACTGAGCGCCGCGGGGGCGCCATCCGCTGTGCGCGACCAGTCATAGAATCGCATAGCCACGCGGCAAAACGTGCGATTGTGTGTCTGCTCGCGAGGAAGGTGAGTTCGAGGACATGAGTTTGCGGGTCGTTCAATGGGCAACCGGATCGGTGGGGGTCGCCGCGATCAAGGGTGTGCTCGAGCATCCAGAACTCGAATTGGCCGGCTGCTGGGTGCATTCCGAGGCCAAGAACGGCAAAGACGTCGGTGACATCATCGGCACGGCACCGCTGGGGGTCGTCGCCACCAACAGCGTCGACGACATCCTGGCCCTCGACGCCGACGCGGTGGTCTACGCGCCGTTGCTGCCCAGCGTCGACGAGGTCGCCGCCTTGCTGCGCTCGGGCAAGAACGTCGTCACTCCGGTCGGGTGGTTCTACCCGAGTGAGAAGGAAGCCGCGCCGCTCGAGGTGGCCGCGCAGGCCGGCAACGCGACCCTGCATGGCGCCGGTATCGGGCCCGGAGCGGCCACCGAGTTGTTTCCGTTGCTGCTGTCGGTGATGTCCACCGGCGTGACTTTTGTTCGCTCCGAAGAGTTTTCGGACCTGCGGAGCTATGGTGCTCCCGATGTGCTGCGCTATGTGATGGGCTTCGGCGGCACCCCGGACAGCGCGCTGACCGGGCCGATGCAGAAACTGCTCGACGGCGGATTCATGCAGTCGGTCCGGTTGTGCGTCGACCGTCTGGGCTTTGCCGCCGATCCCAAGATCCGCACATCACAGGAGGTCGCCGTTGCGACCGCGCCGATAGACTCGCCGATCGGGATCATCGAACCGGGCCAGGTTGCCGGCCGCCGGTTTCACTGGGAAGCGCTCGTCGGTGACAAAGTGGTGGTCGAGATCACCGTCAACTGGTTGATGGGCTCCGAAAAGCTTGATCCGCCATGGTCTTTCGGACCGGCGGGGGAGCGCTACGAGATCGAGGTGCGCGGTAATCCCGACACCTTCGTCACCGTCAAGGGGTGGCAGCCGGAGAGCGTGGCCGCCGGGCTGCAGAGCAACCCGGGCATCGTCGCCACCGCGGCGCACTGCGTCAACGCGATCCCCGCGACCTGCGCCGCCCCGGCGGGCATCCAAAGTTTCTTCGATCTGCCGTTGATCACCGCCCGGGCGGCACCGGAGTTGTCGCGGTGACCACCGGGCCGCACCGTGCTCGATATCGCGGTTAGAGTTGGCCGGAAATCGATTTCGAGATAAAGGGGATGGGAAACTGACACGCTCTGTCGTAGTCGAGCAATCGCGGGCAATCCCGGTCACCGTCGAGGACGCCTTCAATCGGACGCTGCCGATAGCGCTGCCGGTGATCTGTTCTCAGTGGTATGGGGTGATCCCGCCGATCAAGGAGGTCCGGGACCAAACCGGCGATTGGGATGCGGCGGGCCAGACTCGTGTCATCGCCATGGTCGGCGGCGGCCTGGTACGCGAGACGCTGACCAACGTCGATCCGCCGCGATCATTCAGCTACACGCTCACCGACATCAAAGGCCCGTTGGCGCCGCTGGTCAGCCTGGTGGAAGGCAAGTGGAGCTTCGCGCCGGCGGGGACGGGAACCAGGGTCGCCTGGCAGTGGACCCTGCATCCCAAATCGGGCGTGAGCGCACCGCTGCTGCCGCTGTTCGGCAGGATGTGGAAGGGCTACGCCCGCATCGTGCTGGAGAAACTCGCCGAGCAACTGGTGGGCTGAACGGCGGCGCGCGGGACTCGCGAGTCCGTCGGCGGCCTCAGCCCAGAGTCGGGCCGTACACCTGGCGGCCGGCGAGAAACGTCGCGCGTACCTCAAGATCCGCGATCTCCTCGGGGGCGACCGTCCGCGGGTCTTGCGACAGCACGACCATGTCGGCGTACTTGCCGACCTCCAGCGAGCCGATCACGTCGTCGGCGAACAACTGCCACGCCGCGTCCAGCGTCTGGGCGCGGATCGCCTGGTCGACCGTCAACCGCTCCTCGGGCGCCAGTACCCGTCCGCTCGGCGCGGTACGGGTGGCCGCGACGCTGATGTTGCGCAGCGGTTCTTCCGGGGTGACCGGCGGATCATTGTGCAGCGATATCCGCATCCCGGCGGCGACGGCCGAACCGGCCGGGGCCCACTGCGACCCGCGCTCGGGCCCGAAAAGGCCGTCGACCAGGATGTCGCCCCAGTAGTGGATCTGGTCGACGAACAGGCTGGCGGTGACGCCCAGCGCGGCGGCGCGCCGCAGTTGGTCCGGGCGCATCAGAGGGACGTGTTCCAGCCGTAGCCGGTGATCGGTTCGCGGGTGCTTGCGCAGTGCTTCCTCGTAGACGTCGAGAATGGTGTCGATTCCGGCGTCACCCATGACGTGACAGGCCATCGGCCAGCCGTGCGGGAAGTAGGCGTCGACGATCTCGGTCAACTGTTCGCGGCTGTAGTTGGCGTGGCCGCAGGAACCCGGCGCGATGCCCATGGCGCGGCTGGCGCCGGTGTCGAGATAGGGAGCCGACAAGTCGATGTTGCCCAGCCACGGCGAGCCGTCGACCCAGATCTTGATGCCCACCTGGCGCACCATGTCGTCGCCGTTGGCGGGGGTCATGTCGGTGCTCAGCGCCGCGTTGGAGATCTCGTAGGTGCGCAGCCGGACGGTCAGCTCACCCGCCTCGTGAGCCTTGGCAAGCACCGGCCGAAAAGTAGGCTCAAACGCCATCTCCGAGCAGGTCGTCAGGCCCACCTGATTCAGCCGGGCACACTCGGCCCGCAGCATCGCGGGATAGTCGGCCGGGTTGATCGCCCCGGCGACCAGCGGCAACAACGCGGCGGTTTCCTCGGCGGTGCCGTCGAGCTCGCCGTTGGCGTCGCGACCGTAGTTGGCGCCCTTAGGGTTTGGCGTATCGCGGGTGATCCCGGCCTGCCTGGCGGCAGTCGAGTTGAAGTAGGCCTTATGACAGGAGTTGTGAAAGATGACCAACGGGGTGTCGGCGGCCAGGCCGTCGAGCCAGCGCAGGGTCGCTTCCGGGAGACCTGGTTGCAGCAGTGGATCCCAGCCGAACAGGTACGCGCCCGTCGCACCTCGGGTGGCCACTTCCCGCCGAATCGCGCCGACCACGTCGTCCGCATCGCGGACCGTGACCGGGCGGATGTCGACCATCCGGTTCGACAGCACCATGGACTCCAGCAGCGGGTGCCCGTGCGCCTCCACCAGACCCGGCATGACACAGCCCGATCCGATGTCGACGACCGGCGTATCGGAGCCCACCCAGCCCTCGACATCCGACCAGTTGCCCACCGCGACGATCCGGCCGTCGTTGACGGCAACGGCTTCGGCGGTAGGTCGGGCGTCGTCGACGGTCAGTACCACACCGCGGATCACGAGGTCAGCAGCTGCCATGGGTGGCCTCCCGCCTGATATGCCGCCGGCAACCGGGACGCCACCGAGCGCTAGCCCGTATTTGACCACACCGGACGACCGCAGGCATGACTTTGCTGATGTGGCTTTCGGCCGATGACTGCCGGTGACTGCCGATGGCAGCCGGGCAGCCGGGGCCGGGCCGGGGCCGGGCCGGGGCCGGGTAACGTCGAGGCCATGTGCCGACTCTTTGGCCTGCACGCCGGGAATGAGGTTGTCACGGCGACTTTTTGGCTGCTGGACGCCCCCGACAGTCTGGCCCGGCAAAGCCGCAGAAACCCCGACGGCACCGGGGTGGGGGTGTTCGACGAACACGGTCGGCCGCAGTTGCACAAAGAGCCCATGGCGGCTTGGCATGACACCGCGTTCGCGACCGAGGCCCGCGAGCTGACCGGCACGACGTTCGTCGCTCACGTGCGCTACGCGACGACCGGTTCGCTCGATATCCGCAACACCCATCCGTTCTTGCAGGACGGCCGGATGTTCGCGCACAACGGAGTGGTCGAGGGCCTCGACGTGATCGACGGACGACTCCGCGAACTCGGCGCCGCGGACCTGGTGCTCGGCCAAACCGATTCCGAGCGGGTGTTCGCCCTGATCACCGCCACGATCCGCGCTCACGGCGGCGACCAGTCAGCCGGCCTGGTCGACGCCCTGCAATGGTTGGCCGCGAACGTGCCGATCTACGCCGTCAACGTGCTGCTCAGCACGGCCACCGACATGTGGGCGCTGCGTTATCCGGACTCTCATGAGCTCTATGTGCTGGACCGGCGCGATCCGTCGTTATGTGGTCCGGAATTTCACCTGCGCAGCAACCGGATTCGCGCGCGGTCGCCGCACCTGTGCACTCGGCCGTCGGTGGTTTTCGCCACCGAGCCGATGGACGAGGACCCGCGTTGGTCGTTGCTCGGCCCGGGCGAGTTGGTCCATGTCGACGCCGCGCTGCAGCTGACCCGCGATGTGGTGCTGCCGGATCCGCCCGGTCAGCTGCTGCGTCGGTTGGATCTTGGCTCGTCGGTGATGGCAGAGTAGGCCGAGGTGGTAGGCAGCCGGGCGCTCGTGCTGGCCGGCGGCGGCCTGGCCGGAATCGCTTGGGAGACAGGTGTTCTGCGCGGTGTCGCCGAGCAGTCGCCAACGGCGGCCCGGCTGTTGCTGGATTCGGACGTGCTGGTGGGGACATCGGCCGGATCGGCGGTGGCGGCGCAGATCGGCAGCGGTCGACGCCTGGAAGAGCTGTTCGATCTGCAGCTCGCCGAGACATCGGCCGAGATCGACCCGGGCGTCGACATCGACGCCATCACCGAGCTGTTCCTGCAGGCCCTGCGGGAGCCGGGGGAGCGCGGGCCACTGCAGCGGATCGGAGCCGTGGCGCTGGCGACACATACCGTTTCCGAGCCGGTTCGCCGGGCCGTGATCGCCGAGCGGCTGCCGGTGCACGAGTGGCCGGACCGGGATCTGCGGATCACCGCGATCGACACCGCCACAGGCGCATTGGTGGTATTCGACCGCCACTCGGGTGTGGACCTCGTCGATGCGGTGGCCGCCAGCTGTGCGGTGCCGGGAGTCTGGCCGCCGGTGACGATCACGGGCCGCCGGTACATGGACGGCGGCGTAGCCAGCTCGGTCAACCTCGGCGTTGCCGACGACTGTGCGGTGGCGGTGGTCTTGGTGCCGTCCGGCGCGGACACGCCGTCGCCGTTCGGCCCGGGACCGGCCGCCGAGATCGCGGCATTCCCGGGCAGCGCATTCGCCGTGTTCGCCGACGACGAGTCGCTGACGGCGTTCGGGCCCAACCCGCTGGATCCGCGTTGCCGGGCAGCTTCAGCCATGGCGGGGCGAGAACAGGGCCGTCGGGAAGCGGCGGCCCTCGCCCGCTTCCTGGGCGTCTGATTCAGCCCTCGATCGCCGGAGGGGCCGGCTGCTGGTCGTCGGCTTCGAGGGCATCGAGGGCACGCGCGGCCAGGGCCCGACCGGTGGCGATCACCTCGACGGCCCGGTGGAATTCCAGGCTTCGGCAAGTCGCACGCGGCACCTCGATCAGCAGGTCGGCGGGATAGGCCGCCAGAGTGTGGCGGGCCAGCGCGGACTGGGCGATGTCGATGGTTCGGTTCATCACCTCGAAGCTGCCCATTTTCGGGACTTCGGGTGCAGTGTCCGCGGTGTCGGCGTCCTCGCTCTCGTCCGCATCCGACCAGACATCCGGTTCCTGGGATCCCCCGCCGAACCGGCTCAGCACCGCACGCGCGGTCGGCCGGTCGAGCAGGGCCCGGGCGGCGGTGACGTCCAACAGCGCCGAGGTGCTGCGGACCACCCGGTTCAACCACTCGGCGGTGACCCCGGGTTCAGAGCCGCGTGGTAGCCCCGCTTCGCTGCCGTTGAGGCTGACCGCAATGGTCAGGTCGGCATTGACCGCGGCGATCGGCGCAATCGGCAGCGGATCCAGGATGCCGCCGTCGGCGAGTAGCCGCCCGTCGAGTACGTGGGGGGCGATCACCCCGGGTATCGCGATCGACGCCCGGATAGCCTCGTCGAGAGGTCCGCGCTGAAACCACACCGACTTGCCCGCCAACAGGTCCGTCGCCACCGCCGTATAGGGGATCGGCAGTTGTTCGATGGTGACCGGGCCGAGGATGTCGCGCACCGCATCCAGGATCTTCTCGGCCCGCAGCACCCCGGCCGCGGTAATGGACGGGTCCAGCAGTCGCAGGATGGTGCGTTGCGTCAGCGACTTCGCCCAGTCGGTGAATTCCTCCAGCCGCCCGGCCGCGTGCAGGCCGCCGACCAGCGCCCCCATGGAGGAGCCGGCGATCCCGACGATGTCGTAGCCGCGCTCCCGCAGCGTCTGGATCACCCCGATGTGGGCGTAACCACGGGCGCCGCCGCTGCCGAGCGCCAACGCGACGCGATTCGGAGACGATCCGTGCACCCGCACGGCCGCTGGCCCGGTCATCCCTTCATTCTGCGTGGCCGTCATGGCTCCCGCGGAACCGGTCGGCAGTTTCTTGCAGCCGTGATCGCAATTGCGCGGCCGGCTGGAACCGCCCGGCGGATGGCTATCCGCATTCGTTGTTGGCGGCCGCGACCGCCGCCACGATCACCGCCGCCTGACGCGCCGGGGTCAGTTCCGCCCAGCGGATATTCCAACTGCCGGCAACGCCGGATTGCGAGCCCTGCACCATCGCCAGATACGGCTCGATCAAGGCCTCGCCGGTGACGGGCTGGGTCTGCATCCACACCTTGGCGGCATGGCAGGCCTGGAAGTATTGCTCCTCGGTCGACTCGGCGGGCACGTCGACCCGGGTCGTCACGCCGGTGGGTGAGACCCCGACAACACCCGGCGGCAGCGAACTCGGGGCGGTTGGTGACAGCGCCGACGACTTGGCCGGAGATGACGAAGAAGACGCCGCCCTACCGCCGCCGCCGGAATGCCAGCAGCCGGTGACGACCGACACGCTCGCCGCGACAACCAGCGGTCCCCACAGGTAGGCGCACGCCAGGCCCCGAGGTCGCGATCCGCGCATGGTGCCAATTTATGCAACACTGGCTGCCGTGCTGAAGTGCGTCGGATTTTTCGGGTGTTGTCGGCCCTGACCTGCCGCCGATAACCCGATCCGCTTTCGCACTCTGGAGTCCCTCGCATGGCTATGCCTCTTCTCACCGCACCTGCCGTTGCCTCCCCGTTCCCCGGACCCACCCGGCTGCGGGTGCCCGACCTGTTGCACGCCACCGACCAAGTCGCCGACGACGTGCTCAGCGGGCGCTACGACCACCTGCTGCCCCGGGGCGGCCTGCCCGAGACGCAGCGCTGGTTTGCCCGCGTCCACGGGGACGACGACCTCGATATCTGGCTGATCAGCTGGGTTCCCGGACACGCCACCGAATTGCACGACCATGGCGGTTCGATCGGGGCGCTGACGGTGCTGTCCGGGTCGCTCAACGAATACCGGTGGGACGGCCGGCGGTTGCGGCGCCGCCGGCTCGATGCGGGTGATCAGGCCGGGTTCCCGCTGGGCTGGGTGCACGACGTGGTGTGGGCGCCGCGCAAGGCGCCGGCCGTCGAGCCACATTCGACTGCGCCGCCGACGCTGAGCGTGCACGCATATTCGCCGCCGCTGACCGCGATGTCGTATTACGAAGTCACCGAACGCAATACGCTGCGCCGCCAGCGCACCGAGTTGACCGACCAACCCGAAAAGTCGTGATGAGCCGGATCGATCGGATACTGGACCTCGCCCGCAGCCGGTATCGGCGCCTGCCCGCCGGCGAGGTGCCCCAAGCGTTGCGACGCGGCGCGGTGCTCGTCGACATCCGGCCGCAGGCCCAGCGCGCCCGTGAGGGCGAGGTGCCCGGAGCGTTGGTGATCGAACGCAACGTCCTGGAATGGCGGTGTGACCCGACCAGCGACGCCCGCCTACCGCAGGCCGTCGACGACGACGTCGAATGGGTGATCCTGTGCTCGGAGGGCTACACCTCCAGCCTGGCGGCGGCCGCGCTGCTGGACCTCGGGCTGCACCGCGCCACCGACGTCATCGGCGGCTACCACGCGCTGGCGGCCGCCGGCCTGCTGGCCGAGCTCAAGCCGCTGGGCAGGTGTTAGCCTGACGAGCCGAGCGGCTTGGCGTCGGAGTGCAACACCGGCCGCAGGCGCTCGGTCATCTGCTGCGTCCAGCCGGGCGGCGACAGTATCGCGGCCCAGGCGTCGGCCGCATCGGCGACGTAGTGGTGCCCGTGTCCCGGCGGCACCTCCACTGCCACCGCCATGTCGGCGGTGACTTGCAGGAACGTCACCACCGGGATCCAGCGGGTCTGCGGCAGCACGTCATAACCTCGCGGTTCGTGCAGCCAGTCAGGTTTCTTGAACAACAGATCAGGCGTCCACCACGCGATCGGATCCGAGGCGTGCTGCAGATAGACCACGCGCGGCCGCCCCCAGGGCACGTCCGGTCGTTGCAGATCACTCGGGCGCGCGACGAACCGCACATTGGCGCCGTGGTGATAAATCGGCAGCCACTCCGGTGAACCGGGATCGCGAGTCGAGGTCAAGTCGTTCCAAATGGTGTTGTTGAAGGTCGGGCCGCTGAACAAGGCGCCGTCGGTGCGGGCGAGCACATTGTCGAGAGTCATGAACGGCGCCTCGCCGCCGAAGGATCCGAGGCTCTCACCGAACACCACCAGCTTGGGACGCATGAATTCCGGCATCTGCCGGATCAACTTGTCGACCGCCTCGAACAGGGCATGTCCGGCATGGCGGGCGTTCTCCTTGTCCACCAGGAACGACAGCCAGCTCGGCAGGTACGAGTACTGCATGCTCACGATCGCGGTGTTGCCGTTGTAGATGTACTCCAGCGCGTCGGCTTCGGCCTCGTTGATCCAGCCCGTGCCGGTGGTGGTGGCGACGGCGACGACAGCGCGTTGCAGACCGCCGGTGCGCTGCAATTCGCGCGCTGCCAGCCCGGCCGTCTCCGTGATTCCGTTCGCAGAGTCCAAGCCGGCATAGGCCCGGATCGGCTCGGTCGCCGGGGTTCCGTTGAACTTGGTCAGTTCGGCGACGGTGGGACCGGCCTCGACGAAGATGCGGCCCTGGTGACCCAGCGAGTCCCACGACACCAGCGACTGCGGGCCGCCCGAGCGCAGCGACGTCTTCGGCGGCGCCGTGTTGGGATTCATCTCCTCGTTGACGGAGGCAAAGGTGCTGTTCATGGAGTGCATCGCGAACTTGAGCACGACACCGTTGAGCAGCGTGATCGTCAGCGCCACCAGCAGGACCACCACGATGGTCGCCGACACCCGGAACGGCGCGATCCGGTCGACTTGCCCCACCAGGAAACCGACCAGCCGCCGGATGAACTGGCCGGTCTCGACAAGGGTGAACAACGCGATCAGCGATACGGCCGCGGCCAGCGGGTAGTCGTACCACTTCAAGTGCTCGACAAACATCAGGTCGCGCACGTCGTCCTGCCAGACGTGGAACCAGATCGCCATCAGGACCATGCCGACCGCGCCGACCGAGATCAGCGGCAGCCAAACCCAGCGCGGTGGTGGCGGACTGGAATTCTGCGAGCGCATGTACCGGACCAGCCAGACCGTGAAGACGCCCAAGCCATACCCGATGGCGCCCGAGATGCCGCTGACCAGACCCTGGTAGAGCGGGCCGCGCGGCAGTAGTGACGGCGTCATGGAGAACCACAGGAAAATCAACCCGAGCGCGGTGCCGGTGAAGGTGTAGTGGCGTATCCACCACGCCTTGCGAACCGTTTGCGGCTCAGGTGTTTTGGCGACCGGGACGGCGGACGACTCGGCGCCGGCGGCTTTCGGTTGCGTTCCGGTGTCGGTGCTCGTCGCAGAATGCGGTTCGCTCATCGGTGGGTGAAATGAGGCGGCCGCTTCTCGATGAAGGCCGCCATGCCTTCCGATTGATCGTCGGTGGCAAAGGTCGAATGGAAGAGCCGGCGTTCGTAGAGCAGACCTTCGGCCAGAGTCGATTCGAAGGCTCGGTTGACGGCCTCTTTGGCCATCCGGGTGGCTGACCGTGACAGCTGCGAGATGGTGGTGGCCACGGCCTTGGCCTCGGTCAGCAGGTCGTCGGCCGGCACCACCCGCGAAACCAGGCCACTGCGCTCGGCCTCGGCGGCGTCGATGGTGCGCCCGGTCAGGATGAGATCCATGGCCTTGGCCTTGCCGATGGCCCGGGTCAACCGCTGCGAGCCGCCCATACCGGGCAGGACACCGAGCTTGATCTCTGGCTGGCCGAACTTGGCGGTATCGGCGGCGATCAGCAGGTCGCACATCATGGCCAGCTCGCAGCCGCCGCCCAGTGCATATCCGGCCACCGCGGCGATCGTCGGGGTACGCACGGCGGCGAGTTTGCCCCAGGCAGCGAAGAAATCGGCGTCGAACGCGTCGGCGAACGTCAACCCGGCCATTTCCTTGATGTCGGCGCCCGCGGCGAACGCCTTGGCGGAACCGGTGACGACGATCGCCCCGATGCCGGGATCGCTGTCCAATTCCGTTGCCGCGCTGGTGACTTCGCCCATCACCTGGCTGTTGAGCGCATTCAGCGCCTGCGGCCGGTTCAGCGTGATGGTGCCGACCCGCTCGTCGCGCTCGACCAGAATCGTTTCATATCCCATGGATTGCCTTCCTAGAAGCTCAAGTCGTCACCGACCGGCTCGAAATACGCTGCCACGTCGGCCTTGGTGATCTCGGCCAGTGCCGCCGGCGACCATTTCGGCTTGCGGTCCTTGTCGATCAGTTGCGCGCGGATGCCTTCCACCAGATCGTGGGAGCGCAGCGACGCTGACGACACCCGATAGTCTTGGACCAGAACGTCTTCCAGCGTTTCCATGGCGGCGGCGCGGCGAACTGCCTCCAACGTCACCGACAGCGCGATGGGCGAGCGGGTGGCGATCAGCTCGGCGGCGTCGTTCGCCGGGTGTGCGCCATGATCCCGCAGCTTGGCGACGATCTCGGCGACGGTATCGCCGGTGTAGCACTCGTCGATCCAATCGCGTTGTGCGGCAAGCTCACTGGGTGGAGGTTCGACGGTGTGGTGGGCAAGTGCGCTCGCCACGCCGTCGGAGGTGATCGCGGCGCGGAACGCGTCGAGGTCGGCGTGCGGCACGTAGTGGTCGGCAAAGCCCATCGCGATGGCGTCGGCTCCGGAAAACGGCGCTCCGGTCAGCGCGGCGTGCAAACCCAGCGCGCCCGGTGCCCGGGACAGCAAGTACACCCCACCCACGTCGGGGATGAACCCGATGCCGACCTCGGGCATCGCGACCTTGGAAGTGTCGGTGACCACCCTGACGTCGCCGTGGGCGCCGACGCCGACGCCGCCCCCCATCACGATGCCGTCCATCAGTGCCACGTACGGCTTGGAGAACCGGCCGATCTGGCCGTTCATCAAATACTCGGCGCGCCAGAACCGCCGCGCCTCGACCCCGTCCTTGCGGGCGCTGTGGTAGACCGCGACGACGTCGCCGCCCGCGCACAAGCCGCGTTCGCCGGCCCCCGAAACCACCACAGCACGGACTTCGTCGTCGCGTTCCCAACGAATGAGCACCGTGCTCAGCAGGTCCACCATCGTCTGGTTCAGCGAATTGATCGACTTCGGCCGGTTGAGCGTAATCAAGCCGACGCCACCGTCGACGCGGGTCAGAACTTCGTCGGATTCGCCCGTCACGGCCTCAGTCACGCCCAGGTCTCCAATCGCAGGAATCCGTCCCAAGTCTGCCCCATGAGTTTGACGAGCAATCTAGATCGTGACTCGCCCCGGGGTGCCCGCGGGGCTAAGGTTTATCTTGAGCCGGACGACAAAACAGCAGCTCCGCTGGGAACCCGGCCGGGCCACTGATCGTTGAGCAGGTGTTCGCACAACTCGAAGCTGTAGTCCGAAGCTTCCGAAGCTGTAGTCATATGTGGAGCCACAAGAGAGGATCCGACGGTGCGGGAGACAAGTAACCCGGTATTTCGTTCGCTGCCGAAGCAGAGGGGCGGATACGCACAATTCGGTCCGGGCCTGGCCCAGCCGGGATACGCGGCTGACCCTTACCCTGCTCCCTACCAGGAAACCCGGGCTGCGCGCCCGCTGACCATTGACGACGTCGTCACCAAGACCGGCCTGACCTTGGCCATGCTGACGGCCAGCGCCGTGGTCTCCTACTTCCTGGTCGCCCAGAACCTCAACCTTGCGATGCCGCTGACCCTGATCGGCGCGCTCGGCGGGTTGGCGCTGGTGCTGGTCGCCACCTTCGGTCGCAAACAGGACAACCCGGCGATCGTGCTCACCTACGCCGGACTCGAGGGCCTGTTCCTGGGAGCCTTCTCGTTCGTCATGGCCAACTTCTCGGTGGGCTCGGCCAATGCCGGAATGCTCATCGGAGAAGCCGTCCTGGGCACTCTGGGCGTGTTCTTCGGCATGCTCATCGTGTACAAGACCGGGGCCATTCGGGTGACGCCCAAGTTCACCCGGATGGTGGTCGCTGCCCTCTTCGGCGTGCTGTTCCTCATGCTCGGCAACTTCGTGCTGGCGATGTTCCAGGTCGGCGGCGGCGAGGGTTTGGGCCTGCGCAGCCCCGGTCCGCTGGGCATCATCTTCTCGCTGGTGTTGATCGGTATCGCGGCGTTCAGCTTCCTGATCGACTTCGATGCGGCTGACCAGATGATCCGCGCGGGAGCGCCGGATAAGGCGGCATGGGGTATTGCCCTCGGCCTGACCGTCACGCTGGTCTGGCTCTACATCGAGATCCTGCGCCTGCTCAGTTATCTGCAGAACGATTAGTTCGGGCGACAAAAAGCCGGCACGTACGTGCCGGCTTTTTGCTGCGCTGTGCGGTGGCGGCGGTGAGTGTGCGCTGGCGGCGGCGAGTGTGCGCCGGTGGCGGTGCCCAGCGCGGCGGCGCCGCCCTGGGCTCACGGTGAACGCCCACAACGCACACTCAACGGCCGCAACGACCGTCGGCCGCGAGCAGCAGACGTAAGGGCCCGATTTCGCTCCAAAGCGGGTCCTATACCCGCTAACCCCTATACCCGCTAACTGAGCCGCTCGATCACCATCGCCATACCCTGGCCGCCGCCCACACACATCGTCTCCAGACCGAATGTCTTGTCGTGGGTCTGCAGGTTATTCAGCAGCGTGGTGGTGATGCGTGCGCCGGTCATGCCGAACGGGTGTCCCAGGGCGATCGCTCCGCCCGAGACGTTCAGCTTGTCCTCGTCGATGCCCAGCTCACGGGCCGATCCCAGCACCTGCACCGCGAAGGCTTCGTTGATCTCGACCAGGTCGATGTCGTTGATCGACATGCCGGCTCGTTCGAGTGCCTTCTTGCAGGCCTCAATCGGGCCGAGGCCCATGATCTCCGGGGACAAACCGCTGACGCCCGTGGACACGATGCGCGCCAAGGGTGTCAGGCCGAGTTCTTTGGCCTTGGTGTCGCTGGTGATCACCAGCGCGGCGGCGCCGTCGTTGAGTGGGCAGGCGTTGCCGGCGGTGACGGTGCCGTTGGGCCGGAACACCGGCTTGAGCTCACTGACCTTCTCGTAGGTGGTACCCGCCCGCGGGCCGTCGTCAGCGCTGACCGTGGAGCCGTCCGGGAGCGTGACCGGGGTGATCTCGCGTTCGAAGAAGCCGCTCTTGATCGCCTCCTCGGCGCGGTTCTGGCTGCGCACACCCCAGTGGTTCTGGTCTTCGCGGGAGATGCCGGTGAGGATTGCGACGTTTTCCGCGGTCTGGCCCATCGCGATGTAGACGTCGGGCAGCTTGCCGTCGGCGCGCGGGTCGTGCCATTCGTCGGCGCCGGCGGCGGCAGCAGTGGAGCGTTCCTGGGCCTCGTCGAAGATCGGGTTCTTCGTGTCCGGCCAGGAGTCGGAGTTGCCCTTGCCGAACCGGGAGACTGTCTCCACCCCCGCGGAAATGAAAGCGTCGCCTTCGCCGGCCTTGATCGCGTGGAATGCCATTCGGGTGGTCTGCAACGACGACGAGCAGTACCGGTTGACCGTGGTGCCCGGCAGGAAGTCATAGCCCAGCGCAACAGCGACGACGCGCGCAATGTTGAAGCCCGACTCGCCGCCGGGCAGACCACAGCCCATGATCAGGTCGTCGATCTGGTGTGGGTTCAGCGCGGGCACCTTGTCCAGTGCGGCACGCACCATCTGCACGGCCAGGTCGTCGGGCCGCATGGTGACCAGTGAGCCTTTCATGGCGCGGCCTATGGGCGAGCGGGCGGTTGAGACGATGACGGCTTCCGGCATAACGGACTCCCTCCATTGGGGTGTGCGAAGCCGAATTTAGCCTGGCGACGATGCGGCCCGCGAAGCGGGGCGAGGGGGAGGCGGGCGATGGGGGTGAGCCTGGCGCCGAATTTAGCCTGGCGACGATGCGGCCCGCGAGGCGGGCATCTCCGAGCTGGCGGGCCGGACAACCCCGGCCGAGGTCAGCCCCCGGCTGGCGCGGCGACGGCTGCGGGCACGGTCGGCAGCGGACGCCGCCATAGCCGCGACACGATGCTGCCTCGGGTGGGCTCACAACCGCGTGCCGGCGCAGCGGGTCGGGGTGGCAGCTCAAGCCCCGGTCGGGCGATCTTTCCGCGCAGCGCGTCGCGCAGGGCGAGCAACAGCTGGTCGGCTGCCAACGCGTAGGCGGTCGCCGACGGGTGGTACCGGTCGGCGGAGAACATGCCTTCGGGAGCGGCCCGGAATTGGGGCGCCAGCAGGTGTGCCAACGGCACCGGCACCCCACCGGCCGCTTTGACGGCGACGGTCTGAGCGCGGGCCAGCCGCGTAGCACGCGTGTGCGCCAGGGAACGCAGCGGCTGGGGGATGGCCGTGATGACACCGAAGTCGGGACAGGTGCCGACGACCACGGCCGCGCCGCGGGCACGCAACCTGCGCACCGATGAGGCCAGCCGCTCGGCAGATTCTCCGATGCGGTTGAGAGACGTGACGTCGTTGGCGCCGATGATGATCACCGCCGCGTCCGGCGGCGGTCCGGCCACGAACATCGCATCGACTTGACCGCCAACGCCTTTCGAGGTGGCGCCGACGATGGCTTTGGTGCTCAACCGGACCCGCTTGCCGGTCTGCTCGGCGAGTTTGCGTGCGATCAGCACGCCCGGGACTTCCTCGCCGCTGGTACACCCGTATCCGCACGCCGTCGAGTCGCCGAACATCATCAGGTGCAGGTCGAATGGTGTTCCGCGGCGCCACCGTTGCACCAGCCCGCCGCCGCGGGTGTAAACGCCATCGGCACGAGGCGGCATGTCGCAGGCTCTGGGAATGACGGTGCGCACGTGTGTCGCCTGACCGACCAGCAAGTTGCGTGCGCCCAGATAGGCCGTGCCCGTCGAGGCAAGTGCACCTGCTGTGGCCAAAGCGATAGTCGAACGTCGCGGCACGCTTATGCCCACGAGACCAGTTTAGATCGGCTTCGCTGTTTGCGCGGGTAGCTGACAAAACAGGTGAATTACGGTGCGGATCAATTGTGATATCGAATCAGACGCTACGAACGTTGCCTCGGGAATATGCTGTCAAGCTAAGTCGGACGAGTTGGCTGACCGCTTCGGGGGAGCAGGTGAACCGGACGCTCAACCTTTTCGTCACATGCTGTATCGGACTACAACGGCGTAGGAAGTGTTGAGCATGACGGCACCGAACAGGGTATCCGGTTCCCCCAGACATCCGATTCGCCCACGGGACGTTCTCAAGGCACGTAGACTACAGGCACGCAGATTTGCCATCAGCGACGGCGCTCCGGTTGAGGTCGTCGAGTCTGGCCCAAGTATTGCTGCGCGAGTTGCTACGCTGGCGTCGCGGCTGACGATCCGGCCGGTTCTCACTGTGGGTAGCTACGTTCCGCATGTGCCGTGGCCGTGGGGACTGATCGACCACGCTGCCAAGATGCTGCTTCCGGCACCGGTAACCGTCAGGGCCTCAGTGAGCTTGCCTAATGCCTCGGCGCAACTGGTTCGGGCGCGCGGCGTGCTGCCCGCGGACGGCACCCGGCGAGTGGTTCTGTATCTGCACGGCGGCGCGTTCTTGACCTGTGGAGCAAACTCGCACGGGCGGCTTGTCGAGTTGCTGTCACAGTTTGCTGATTCGCCCGTCCTGATCGTTAACTATCGGCTGATGCCCAAGCACTCGATCGGGATGGCGCTCGACGACTGTCACGACGGCTACCGTTGGCTGCGCCTGTTGGGTTACGACCCGGAGCAGATAGTGCTGGCCGGCGACTCCGCCGGCGGCTATCTCGCATTGGCGCTCGCGCAGCGGCTGCAGGACGAGGACGAGGAGCCGGCAGCTCTGGTAGCGATCTCGCCACTGCTACAGCTGGCAAAGGAAAACAAGCAGGCGCACCCGAACATCAAAACCGACGCGATGTTCCCGGCGAAGGCCTTCGATGCGCTTGGCGAATTGGTTGCTAGCGCAGCGGCCAACAACGCTGTCGACGGCAAACTCGAGGAGCTTTACGAGCCACTGGAGCACATCCGGCCGGGCCTGCCGCGAACCCTGATTCACGTGTCCGGATCCGAGGTGCTGTTGCACGACGCACAGCTGGCCGCACGCAAGCTGGCGGCGGCCGGTGTGCCCGCCGAGCTTCGCGTCTGGCCCGGCCAGGTGCACGACTTCCAGGTCGCCGGGCCGCTGTTGCCCGAGGCGGTGCGCTCACTGCGCCAGATCGGCGAGTACATCCGGGAAGCCACCGGCTAGTAGCTGGATGTACGCGGGCCCAAACCGCCTGAGACCATGAACGCATGCGGATCGCGCAGCACATCAGTGACCTCATCGGCGGCACACCACTGGTCCGCTTGAACTCGGTCGTCCCGGGCGGGGCCGCGACCGTGGCGGCAAAGATCGAATATCTCAGCCCGGGCGGCAGTTCCAAGGACCGGATCGCGGTGAAGATGATCGACGCCGCCGAGGCCGCCGGACAGCTGAGGCCCGGCGGCACCATCGTCGAACCCACCTCCGGCAACACCGGGGTCGGGCTGGCGTTGGTTGCACAGCGCCGTGGATACCGGTGTGTGTTCGTCTGCCCGGACAAGGTCAGCGAGGACAAGCGAAATGTGTTGCGCGCCTACGGCGCCGAGGTAGTCGTGTGCCCGACGGCGGTGCCGCCCGCCGACCCGGACAGCTACTACAGCGTCTCCGACCGGTTGGTCCGAGAAATCGACGGCGCCTGGAAGCCCGACCAGTACGCCAACCCCGAAGGACCGGCCAGCCACTATGCCACCACCGGGCCGGAGATCTGGGCCGACACCGACGGCAAGGTCACTCATTTCGTCGCCGGCATCGGCACCGGCGGAACGATCACCGGTGCGGGCCGCTATCTCAAAGAGGTGTCCGGAGGTCGGGTGCGCATCGTCGGCGCCGACCCCGAGGGCTCGGTGTATTCGGGCGGCACCGGCCGCCCCTATCTGGTCGAGGGGGTCGGCGAGGACTTCTGGCCGGCGGCCTACGACCCTTCAGTTCCCGACGAGATCATCGCGGTGTCAGACGCCGACTCGTTCGACATGACCAGGCGGCTGGCCCGGGAGGAAGCGCTGCTGGTGGGCGGGTCGTGCGGGATGGCGGTGGTGGCGGCATTGAAAGTCGCCGAAACCGCCGGACCCGACGCGCTGGTTGTCGTCCTGCTGCCCGACGGCGGCCGCGGCTATATGTCGAAGATCTTCAATGACGCGTGGATGTCGTCGTACGGATTCCTGCGGAGCCGTCTCGACGGGTCGACCGAGGAAGCCACGGTCGGTGATGTGTTGCGCCGCAAGTCCGGTGCGTTGCCCGATCTGGTGCACACCCATCCAGCGGAGACGGTGCGCGACGCGATCGGGATTCTTCGCGAGTACGGGGTGTCGCAGATGCCCGTCGTCGGCGCCGAGCCGCCGGTGATGGCCGGTGAGGTTGCCGGCAGTGTGTCCGAACGCGAACTGCTGTCGGCCGTTTTCGAGGGCCGCGCCAAGCTGGCCGATGCCGTGTCACAACATATGAGCCCGCCGCTGAAGATGATCGGGACCGGCGAATTGGTCAGCGTGGCCGAAAAGGCGTTGCGGGACAGTGACGCGTTGATGGTGGTGGAGGAAGGTAAACCGGTCGGCGTGATTACCCGCTACGACCTGTTGGGTTTCCTGTCCGAAGGGGCGGGTCGACGCTGAGCGCCGGCGGGGGATAGCCACCCGACACAGCGCGGCCGGCGGCTTTCGCCCAGCCTCCCAACGGCATCCGACCTCAGGTACTGTAAGGCCGCCTCAAGCGAACCCTGAGTGGAAGGTTGCTCCCATGACCGATCAGCCGCCCCCCGGCGGGTCTTACCCCCCAC
>NZ_UPHQ01000164.1 GCF_900566055.1 Mycobacterium innocens | reverse complement strand
ACCATCGAACCCACCGGCCAAGCCGCCTAAACCAACTCAACATCGCCTCAGCCCTACTCCTGGGTGCGAGATCTCCTCACCTCGCATCCAGCTTTCGTGCGCCCAAATCACCTTGTTTTCGGATCAGCGCGGTGATCAGCTCCGAGCGTTTGGTTTTCATCCGCCCGCGGGCCAAATCGGCCAGTCGGCGCGGGTCGCGCTCCCCGGCGATGAGGGCTTCGACCATATCCCGCGTCGATAGTGTGTCCAGTGTCGAGGCCACCGCCGACACTTTGATTGCCGCGTCTTCGAGCAGCTTTTCCAGTCGCTGCCAGTACCGAGAGCGTTCCCGGGTCAGGTCCTCGCGCAGCCGGGTGTAGTCCCGCAACACCCGGATCGGCGCCGGCGGTACGAAACTTGGTCGCAGCAGCCCTTTTTCGGTGAGTTTGGCCAGCCAGACTGCATCGAGCTTGTCGGTTTTGGGTCGACCGGGCACGTTCTTGACATCTCGGGCGTTGACCAACTGCACATCCAGGCCCGTGTCTTCGAGTAGGTAGTACCAGATCCGCCAGTAATCCGAGGTCGACTCTACGGTCACCTTCTCAATACCGAGTTCCACGAGCTGTGCGGCCAGTTCGGTGATGGCGCCGGTGCGCGCAGGTACATCCCACACCCGGCTGAACCGCCGCCCCGACTTGCCGGGTAACCGCACACACACCTTGCCCGACGCCTTGGCCAGGTCGATCGCCGCCGCCCGCTCCATCACCAGCTCGTGCTCGGCATCGGGGATCTCCACCGGCACCGAACTTTGCACCGGCGTCGGTTTGCGCCTACTCTTTTGACCCACTTCGCTTTGCCTCCAACCGAATCCATCCATATCGGGTGGATCGCCCGGGGGCTTAGGTCAAGGGAACCGAAATTCTGACCGGCGTGCTCGAGGCAATAGTGCGTGACCCTTCCAGGTCGGGCCCCGGCGCCAAGCTCACATGCGGGCTCTCACACCCAAGGAAACGTCGACGTCGACAAGCGACCCGACTCCATTTTTACGCCCGCGAGGCGTCCCCCGGAAGGGATATGGAGCTCACATAACGAATGGCCACCCCGTGGTCGTCATCCACAGAGACGGTCAGCACAAGGCCGACGTGCGTGGCCGCTATCGAGTGGAGTGCCCGAACCCGACAGCCACGCCCTCAGCACCTCACGAATCTCGATCACCGAAACCTCCCGATACATTCAGCGGACCTCCGCATCGATCGACGTGAAGCAATCCGATCCAGTAATCGAGCAACCACCCGGCAGACACACCGGGTGGTCCCATCACTGGCAAACGGGGTGGTCCCATGACCGTGGCTAAATCCAGCTCAAACCGGTCCCATCACTGTGGCGGGCGACAGTCATCAGACAGCCGCAGCGTGATCGTCTTTGCCATCGCTGAATGGTAGCGCGATTTGCTGGCACTACATGGTTGCAGATGAGCAATGGGCCAAGCGCCCGCCGGATCGATTGGTTCCCGGATCCGCCAGTCGACTATGAAAGTAAGAAGCTCAGCCGTGCGGGGGGTAACGGTTCGGGCACGTTCCGGTTATGGTCCGACACGTCGTGCGCTACAGCGGTTCCCGGTACTCGACAATGCCGGACATGACGCAATCGTCGGAGCCCGACGTTGGCTCGTGAATTCTCGCGTCAGATGTTTCTGCGGGGTGCCGCCGGAGCATTGGCCGCCGGCGCGCTTCTAGGCCCGTTCCGGGCCACCGCCGACCCCGCTGCCTCCGGTTTGGACGGTCTGGCGGCGGCCGTCGGCGGACGGGTGGTACGCCCAATTGACCCCCAATTCGCGGCGGCCAAACAGGTTTTCAACACGAACTACAACGGCTCGACACCCGCGGTGATCGTCACTCCGACGTCGGCGGCCGACGTGCAAAAGGCGATGGCATTCGCCGCCGCACACAATCTCAAGGTCGCTGCGCGCGGTGGCGGACACTCCTATACGGGGGCGTCCACGGCCGACGGCGTGATGGTGCTCGACTTGCGTCAGCTGCCCGGGGGAGTCAACTACGACGCCGCCACCGGGCAGGTCACGGTGACGCCCGCGACGGGTTTGTACGCGGTGCACGAGGCGCTGGCCGAGGTCGGCCGCGGCATCCCGACGGGTACCTGTCCGACGGTCGGTGCCGCGGGACACGCCCTGGGCGGCGGCCTGGGCGCCAATTCTCGGCACGCGGGTCTGCTGTGTGACCAATTGACGTCGGCGTCGGTGGTGTTACCGGGTGGCCAGCCGGTCACCGCGTCTGCGGCCAGCAATCCCGACTTGTTCTGGGCGCTGCGCGGCGGCGGCGGCGGCAACTTCGGGGTGACGACTTCGCTGACCTTTGCCACCTTCCCCACCAAAGACGTCGATGTGGTGAACCTCAATTTCCCACCGCAGTCGTTCGCGCAGGTTCTGGTCGGTTGGCAGAACTGGCTGCGTACCGCCGACCGGACCAGCTGGGCGCTGGCCGACAGCACCACCGATGCGCTTGGTACGCATTGCCGTATCCTCGCGACCTGTCCGGCCGGGTCCGGTGGCGCTGCGGCGAACGCCATCACTTCAGCCGTTGGCGCGCAACCGACCGGTATCGAGAACCACACGTTCAATTACCTGGACCTGGTGCGGTATCTGGCCGTCAACAACCTGAACCCGTCACCGCTGGGATATGTCGGCGGATCCGATGTCTTTCCCACCGTCAACCCGGCCGTCGCCGCGGGGATCGCGTCGGCGGTCGACGCCTTTCCCCGCGACGCGGGCCGCATGTTGGCGATCATGCATGCCCTCGACGGCACTCTCGCCAGTGTGGCGCCGGGGGCCACCGCCTTTCCGTGGCGGAGGCAAGGCGCGCTGGTGCAGTGGTACGTCGAAAACGCCGGTTCCCCGGCGGCGGCGACCGGCTGGCTCAACACCGCACACCAAGCGGTGCAACGGTATTCGGTCGGCGGCTATGTGAACTATCTTGAGGCAGGCCAGCCGCCGTCGCGGTATTTCGGCCCCAATCTGGCTCGGCTGAGTGCGGTACGGCAGAAGTACGATCCGGGCCGGATCATGTTCTCCGGGATGAATTTGTAGC
The DNA here is from genome assembly GCF_900566055.1 of Mycobacterium innocens. GTDB lineage: Bacteria > Actinomycetota > Actinomycetes > Mycobacteriales > Mycobacteriaceae > Mycobacterium > Mycobacterium innocens. The sequence goes on along the minus strand of NZ_UPHQ01000164.1, from coordinate 230 downwards.
TCACGAGTCTGCGTCAGCAGGGGCTGACCATGGTCGTCGAAACCACATTCCGGTTGCGTTGATTCGGCCCCGATGCGACAGGGCGGACCGGACAGAGTTGATCTCTAAATCCCTTGTGTCACTGTGGTTTCTGTGGTCACATGACGGCGATTCTTGTCGGTGGGTGTTCGTAAGATTTCAGGCATGGGTTCGGGTAGTCGTGAAGACATCATTGAGGTCTTCGACACGCT
>NZ_UPHQ01000166.1 GCF_900566055.1 Mycobacterium innocens | reverse complement strand
CCCCGACGACAACCCCACCGCCGGCAAGCGCGACGCCCCCGACGACGGCGCCCCCTACGACCACCCAGCCGCCCGCAACGACCCAGCCGCCGGCCACCACCCAGCCGCCGGCCACCACCCAGCCGCCGGCCACCACCCAGGCACCGCCAACCCAGCAAGCGCCGGCGGTGCCGCAGATCCCGCCGATTCCGGCCATCCCGCAGATCCCCGGCATCGGCTTCCCGCAGATACCCCCGGTTCCCGGGCTCTAGACCCGGTCATCTCGCGGTCATCTCGCGCCAGGCAGCGCGCTTAGGTCGTCTTAGCTTAGCCCGCGGCTGTCTCATCCCGGGCTGACTTGAGAACTTCCTCGTTGTAGGCCTTGTCCTTGTCCAGGTTCTCCGCGACCTTCTTGTCTTCGTCTGTTTCTTCCTTGTCTGCCTTGGCTTTTGCCGCCGGCGAATCCGCGTCGTCGGCGTATCGAGGATGGCCGTTTTCGTCGAGCCAGTCTCCGACCGCCGTACCGGTAACGGTCCTGCCGGAGCCGGGCAACACCAACGTCGGTCGGTCCTCATAGGCCGTCATCATTTCGGCCGCTGTTTCCTTGGCTTCGTCGCTGGGTTCCGGCACCTCGGAGGTATCCGGTTTCCCGCCGTCGCTGCCGCTGCCGGCCTGTTGCCGGTGATCGCTGCGGCCGGCGGCCTGCTCGTCGTGCGCAGTCATGCCCGTGCCCCTTTGCAGTTGCAGTTTGTGACCGACCCCTCAATTCCGGTTACCCAATGCAGCGCTGGATCGAAACGCCTGCCGGTACGCGGGTCGTCGTCCCCGCGACACTGCAGCCACACACCCGACACGCCGATAGCGGTCGCAGTGGCTGCAGTCTCGATGAATACACAACCACCGAGACCGGTCCGGGTCAACGCCGCGCAGTGCGCACCGACACGTCCGCCCCGCCGTGGCGATCAGCGAATCATCCTGCGCGCCAGCCCTTCTGGCTGCGGCCTCGGCGACCGGTGGTAGGCCGAGCTGTCTCTCGGCGGCCTATCAGGCCGGTGTCGGATAGCTGACCCCCGTGAGACGTTCGGAAACTTCCCAGAGACGTCGGCAGTCAGCGTCGTTGCGGGCCCGGGCGGGCACCTTGGCCTCCGTCACGCCGCCGCCGGCTGCCTCGTAAAAGCCCCGGGGGCCGTAGAACGCGCCGCCCTCAGCCTGCGGGGTGGCGGCCGCATACAGCGCGGGCAGTATCCCCTCGTCGATCTCCTGCCAAAAGAACGGAGTCAAACGCCACGACGCCTGGTACAGCCGCTGCATCAGCGCCGGCTTTTCCCGGCCGTGCGAAGGTCCGCTGACCTGCAGGTTGGTCTTGGTCAACCCGGGGTGCGCGGCATTGGACATGATCCCCCAGCCGGCCTCGCGGCTACGGCGGTCCAGTTCGCGAGCGAACATCAGCACTGCCAACTTCGACTGTCCGTAGGCCGTCATAGGGGCGTAAGACTTTTCGAACTGCAAGTCGTCGAAGTGGATACGGCCGCGCCGTGCCGCCAAGCTGCTCAGCGAGACCACCCGCGCGGCCGGCGCCCCGCGCAGCAGCGGCAGCACATGGGCGGTCAGCGCGAAGTGACCGAGATGGTTGCTGCCGAACTGCAATTCGAAGCCGTCGGCGGTGGTGTCGCGTTCGGGTGGGGTCATGACGCCGGCGTTGTTGATCAGAATGTCGATCGGTCGGCCTTCGGAGTTCAATTGCTCACCCAACGCGGTGACGGAGGCCAGCGACGACAGGTCGAGTGCTTTGATGGTCAGCTTGGCGTCGGGAACCGCGGTGCGGATCTGCTCGATCGCCGCCTCACCCTTGGCGCGGTTGCGGATTGCCATCACCACATCGGCGCCGGATGCCGACAGCCGTCGGGCCAGCCCGAACCCGAGACCGCTGTTGGCGCCGGTGACGACGGCGAGCTTCCCGGACAGATCGGGCACCGTGGCGATCAGATCGTTAGCCATGCGTTTCACTCCTTTTCCGGTGGCGCCTGTCCAGTGTCCTCTTTTCCTCGCCGTCGCAGAATCCGACCGGCATGCTGAACACCATGGCCCTCCATCCGGGAACGTGCCGGCGGCGCGTCCGCGGATGGGCGGTGGCGTTGGTCCTCGGAACGCTACCGGCGCTGGCTTTCCCGGCGCCATCATGGTGGTGGCTGGCGTGGTTCGCGGTGGTGCCGCTGCTGCTGGTGGTGCGGGCCGCTGCCACATCGTGGGACGGAGCCGTGCGGGCCTGCTGGGGTGTCGGCGGGTTTGTGCTGACCACTCAATACTGGCTGGCGACCAGCACCGGCCCGCTGTTGGTGGTGTACGCCATCGGACTCGGTGCCCTGTGGCTGCCGTGGGGATGGATCGCCCACCGGCTGCTGTCGGCGCCGGTGACCGCCGCCCGGATGGCTGCCGCGGTGGTGGTGCAGCCCGGCGCGTGGGTGGCGGCCGAAGCGGTGCGGGCCTGGCCCCCGTTGGGCGGTCCGTGGGCGCTGTTGGGGGCGTCGCAGTGGAATCAGCCCGTCACGCTGGCGTCGGCGTCCCTGGGCGGAGTGTGGCTGACGAGCTTTCTGCTGGTCGCTGCCAATGCCGCCATCGTCGTCGCGATCGTGCACCACGGGCCGATGCGGCTGGTCGCGCTGGGATGTGCGGTGGCGTGCGCGGGACTGGGACCGGCGTGGTACCTGCTGGGCCCGGCGCCCGCCTCCGGTCCGACCGTGCGAGTCGCGCTCGTACAGCCCGGCGACATCGACGATGCGACCGCCCGTGAGGCGGCCAGTGAGGCGATCACGGCCACCCTCGTAGGCCAGCGCGTGGACTTGGTGGTCTGGGGCGAAAGCAGCGTGGGGCAGGATCTCACCAGACATCCCGAGGTGTTGGCCCGCCTGGCGGAGTTGTCCCGGCGGGTGGGCGCCGAGCTGCTTGTCAACGTCGATGCGGCAGCGCCGGGCGGGGGCATCTACAAGTCGTCGGTACTCGTGGGTGCAGGCGGAGTGCTCGGCAGCTACCACAAGACCCGTCTGGTGCCGTTCGGCGAATATGTGCCGCTGCGGCCGCTGGTCGGCTGGGTCACCCGCCACAGCAAGGCCGCCGCCGAAGACCGGAGGCGGGGAGCCGGGCCGGTGGTGCTGTCTGCCGGTGGTCTCGATATCGGACCGCTGATCAGCTATGAGACGACGTTTTCCGATCTGGCGCGGCGCGAAGCACTGCTGGGGGCCGAGCTGTTGGCGTACCAGAGTTCCACCTCGACATTTCAAGGCAGTTGGGCGCAGCCGCAATTGGCCGCGCAACCCGCGGTGCGTGCGGTCGAGGCGGGCCGCCCGGCGGTGCATGCCGGGTTGTCCGGCGACAGTTCGGCCTTCGACGTCCGGGGGCGCCGGCTGGCGTGGTGCCCGTCGGATTTCCGGGGCGCCGTTGTGGTCAGCGTTCCGTTGGGCTCGAGCACCACGGTGTACCAACGGCTGGGGGATTGGGTGCCGGTGACCGCGTTTGTGGTGCTGATCGGTGCTGTGGTCGTCGCGATGCTTCGCGCCCGTCGGCGTGCCAAACTGCGTGGATGAACAGCAGACGGGCCGCCAAGGTTTCGCTGACCCTGACCGTTGTGATGTTGGTGGTGTCGGTGGCCGGCTTCATCACCACGTTGGTGCTCAACGCATTCGTTCTGGACAAGTACAACGCTTACGGCGAAGTGCCCATCCCGGGCTCGGGCAGCGTCCAGCTGCCGGCCGGGGAGGTTACCGTCAGCCTGCACACCGTGGTCATCGGCGGCACCAACGGCACCGGCCTGCCCGTGCCGCCGCTGGGCATCTCGATCGACCCGCCCGCGGGTGTGCCACAACCACGGGTCACCGAAAGGCTCGGCAGCACAACCACGGTCAACAACGACGCACATGTGCGGGTGTGGATTGTCCAGGTTGCGGTCGAAGGTACCTACCGCGTGACAACCGAGGGCCAGGTCGGCGGATACATCAACCCGCGACTGGCTTTCGGCCACCAGAGCTCCTACGGCTATCTGGTGTGGGTATTCGTCGCCGGCTTCGTCGTCGGCCTGGTGGATCTGGCCTTGTCGGTGATGTGGCTGAGTCGCAGCCGGCCTACGGCCGTATCGCCGACGGTATGGTCGGCGCCCGTCGAGCCCAGCGAGCCCAGCGATCAAGGGGTCAAGCTCGAACGTATCAAAACCATTGCAGCACTGCGTGATTCAGGGGCACTGACCGAAAGCGAGTTTCAGGCCGAGAAGCGCCGGATTCTTCAGGGGCACTAACCACTACCGGGGCTTCAGTGACCGCGGGCGACCCATTCTTCATAGTGGACGATCTCGTCGCCGACCGTGGTGCTGTCGCCGTGGCCGGTATGCACGACGGTGTCGCCCGGCAACTTCCCGAGCCGTTCGGAGATCGACCGCAGAATCGTCGGGAAGTCGGAGAACGAGCGTCCGGTTGCCCCGGGTCCGCCGGAAAAGAGGGTGTCGCCGCTGAAGACGACGCCTGTCCCGGGGCCGAGCTCTGGGGCATACCAGCACACCGATCCCGGTGAATGGCCCGGGGTATGCAGCGCACGCAACTCCGTCCCGGCCACACGCACTGTCTCTTCGTCGTCGATGGCGCGAAAGTCTCTGTCCGGGTGCGTCATTCGCCACAGCACGTCGTCGCCGGGGTGCAGTAGCACCGGCGCATCCAGGGTCTGGCCGAGTTGGGGAGCCACCGTCACGTGGTCGTTGTGGCCATGCGTGCACACCACCGCCACCACATTGCGGCCCCTGACCGCCTCGATGATCGGCGCGGCGTCATGGGCGGCGTCGAAAACCACGACCTCGGAGTCATCGCCGACCAGCCAGATGTTGTTGTCGACTTCCCAACTGCCGCCGTCGAGTTCGAAAGTCCCATGGGTGACGACGCGCTCGATCACAGCATCACCACCGAGCGCAGCACCTTGCCGTCGTGCATCTTGTGGAATGCCTCCTCGACGTCGCCGAGCCCGATTCGTTCGGAGACGAACTTGTCCAGCGGAAGCCGGCCCTGCAGGTAGAGGTCGATCAGGGTGGGGAAGTCGCGTTCGGGTAGGCAGTCGCCGTACCACGAGGATTTCAATGCCCCGCCGTGGGAGAAGAAGTCCACCAGCGGGATGTCCAGTCGCATGTCGGGTGTGGGCACGCCCACCAGTACGACGGTTCCGGCCAGGTCGCGGGCATAGAAGGCCTGCTTCCAGGTTTCGGGCCGGCCTACGGCGTCGATCACCACGTTGGCGCCGAAGCCGTCGGTGAGGTCCTGGATGGTTGCGACGACGTCGGTTTCGCGGGCGTTGACCGTGTGCGTGGCGCCGAATTCGCGGGCCCACGCCAGCTTGGTGTCGTCGGTGTCGACGGCGATGATCTTCTTGGCCCCGACGAGCGCGGCGCCGGCGATCGCGGCGTCACCCACCCCGCCACAGCCGATCACCGCGACGCTGTCATCGCGCGTCACCCCGCCGGTGTTGATCGCGGCACCGATGCCGGCCATCACTCCGCAACCCAGCAGACCGGCCACCGCGGGATCGGCTGCCGGATCGACTTTGGTGCATTGACCGGAGTGCACCAGCGTCTTGTCGGCGAACGCACCGATGCCCAACGCGGGGGTCAGTTCGGTGCCGTCGGTCAGCTTCATCTTCTGTTCGGCGTTGAAGGTGTTGAAGCAGTAGTGCGGCCGGCCCCGTTTGCATGCGCGGCACTGACCGCACACGGCGCGCCAGTTGAGGATCACGAAGTCGCCCGGTTCGACCGTGGTCACCCCTGGCCCGACGGCTTCCACCGTGCCCGCGGCTTCGTGGCCCAGCAGGAACGGGTATTCGTCGTTGATGCCGCCCTCGCGGTAGGTCAGATCGGTGTGGCACACCCCGCAGGCGCTGATGTCGACGACGACCTCACCGGGCCCGGGCTCCGGGACGACAATGTCCACCAATTCGACGGGCTCACCCTTTTTTCGTGAAATCACGCCGCGCACTGTCTGATTCATGGCCCCAACCTATAGCCTGCCGGACAAATTCAGGACGGGTGTTCGGCACCGGCGTTGTCCAGGACCAGGGTCACGAACTGAAAGACCACATCGCGTCCCCGGCATTGTGCTCTACTTCTTCCAACCGCGGTCGATCGTGGTGTGCAATCGTGCCGCCGGGTGACTTGACTTGGAGGGTGCCGGATGTCGCTGGTGTTTGCTGTGCCGGAGCTGGTGGCGGGGGCGGCCGCGGATTTGGTTGGTCTGAGTTCGACGCTGGGTTCCGCCAATGCGGCCGCGGCGGCCCGGACGACCGGGATCTTGGCCGCCGCCGAGGACGAGGTGTCGGCGGCGATTGCGGCGTTGTTTTCCGGACACGCCCAGGGGTATCAGGCCGTCAGCGCTCAGGCGGCGGCGTTTCATGCTCGGTTCGTGCAGGCCTTGTTCGCGGGTGCGGGAGCGTATGCCACCGCGGAGGCCGCTAACGTGTCGCCATTACAGGGCCTGCTCGACGCGGTGAACGCCCCCGTGCAAACCCTGACCGGGCGTCCGCTGATCGGCAACGGCGCCAACGGCACGCCCGGCACCGGGCAGGCCGGGGCGCCGGGCGGCTGGTTGATCGGTGACGGCGGGGCCGGCGGGTCGGGTTCTGCGGGGATGGCGGGCGGTGCCGGCGGGGCAGCCGGATTGTTGGGTTCCGGCGGCGCCGGTGGTGCCGGCGGGAGTTCGGTGACCGGTAACGGCGGTGCCGGCGGTGCCGGCGGTGCCGGCGGGTGGCTGTCGGGTAACGCC
>NZ_UPHQ01000161.1 GCF_900566055.1 Mycobacterium innocens | reverse complement strand
GGGGTGGGGCTGGCCGCGATCCAGGGAGCCCGGCTGGCCGGGGCGGCGCGGATCATCGCTGCCGACCGCAACGTTGCCCAACTTCCGGCCGCAACCGCCAGCGGCGCGACCGACACGGTCGACGCCGGTGAGGCCGACCTCGTCGGGGCGGTCCGCGACCTTACCGGCGGCACGGGCGTCGACCACGGGATCGAGGTTGTCGGCAAGCCGGCGACGATCCGCGCCGCCTTCGACGCCACCCGCCGCGGCGGAGCGGTCACGCTGGTGGGTGCCGCCGGGTTCACCGAATCGGTGACTTTGCCCGCACTGATGCTGATGGCCGACGGCAAGAAGATCCAGGGAAGCGTCTACGGCGCCAGCGACCCGGCCCGTGATATCCCGGTGCTCGCCGAGTTAGCACTGCGCGGCCGGCTCGACATCGAGGCGCTGGTGACCCGACGCATCGGCATCGACGACGTCGAGGCGGCGTTTACCGACATGGCCGCCGGGCGGGGGGCACGCAGCGTGGTCTGCTTCGGCCCGCCAAGCTGATTCGGAAGGGGCTCGCTCGGACGCCGGCCGGCGCGCAATTTCCGACTCCCCGGGAACACCCCGTGAGCGACCGCGAGCAGCGCAGCCACCGCCGCAACACGTCCGCCCAACGATATTCTGAGTGTATCGTCAATATTGAGGCATTGAGACAAAAGCCATATCGGCGTGGGACGAGGAGAAGCTGCGTGGACGATTCCGACAGGCCGGCCAACCGTCAGGAACGTCGAAAGCAGCGCACCCGAGCCGCCCTGATCAAAGCCGCACAACGATTCATCGCCGCCGGCAAGGTCAACGTCCCGGTGCAGGACATCAGCCACGCCGCCGATGTCGGCGTCGGGTCGTTCTACAACCACTTCGACAGCAAGGAAGATCTGTTTCAGGCGGCGGTCAACGAGGTGCTCGACGCTCACGGGGCGTTGTTGGACGCGATCGCAGACGCGTCCGAGGATCCCGCGGAGACCTTCGCGCGCAGCTTCCGGCTGACCGGCCGAATGTTTCGCCGGCGCCCGGAGGAGAGCGGTGTCGTGCTCTCCCACGGGCTGGAATTGATTACCTCGGACCGTGGCCTGGCGCCGCGTAGCAAGAGGGATATCGCCGCGGCCGCAGCGGCCGGCCGGTTCGACGTGGAAGACCCGGAACTGGCGATGGCGGTTGCCGCCGGCGCGCTGTTGGGACTCGGTCAACTGTTGTGCGATCAGCCCGAGCGCGACGCCGCCCAAGCCACCGACGAAGTCGCCGAGAACCTACTGCGGCTGTTCGGCATGCCCGCCGACGAGGCGCATCGGCTTTGCGTGCGGCCGTTACCCTTTCTGGACGACGGCACGAGCGCGGTGGTCTGAGCGGCAGGCGGTCGCATCCGGGAAGCGGCCCGGCACTATGCCGGCGTGCCGCTGCTTACCGGCGACGATTTCGGGGCCACGCGGTCGCAGAATTCGGTGAGCACGTCAACCGTCGCCTGGGGCGCCTCGAATGGCCAGAAGTGACCGGTGTCGAACAGGTGCACGTCGCTGCCCGGCGGCAGCATCGCCAAAAGCCCTGGCTCCCGGTAGAACTCGCGTGGCTGCAGCAGATCATGAGCGCCCTGCAGCAGCAGCACCGGAGCCGTCCAGGCCCGGATGAGCCGGGTCCGCCGATCCACCCACTCCTGCCGAAACGACGACGAGTGGAAGTAGCGGGGCACCGCGGTGGCGATCCCCGGGTGGCTGAACTCCTCGATGGTGCGAATCAGGTCTTCGCGGGCCACGGGCCGCTCGGTGAGCCAGGTATAGACGGTCGTCACGAACCGTCGGGCCTCGCGCAACATCGCCGGCGCCTCCGCCAACTGCATCAGCTGTTCCTGAGGATGCAGTCGCGGGTGCAGATGCCAAAGATGTTGCTGGCCACGACCGTATCCCCGCACCCGCGCACCCATTGCCGCGACCAGATGATCACCGACCGGGCTGCCGCGGTCATGGGTGATCAGGATGAACTCGCCGATACCGAGTTCGTCGAGGAGGGCGCCGAGCTGCGCGGCGACGCCGGCCTGCCGGTAATCGCCGCTGCGCTTGTCGGATTGGCCGTAACCCTTGAGGTCGACGGCCAGGCAGTGATAGCGCCGGCCGAGCCCTTCCAGCGCATAGTGCCACTGCCACCAGGAGTCGGGCAGCCCATGCAGGAACACCACCGTCGGGCCCGACGCGGCGCCGGATTCCACGAAGTGCCACCTGACGGTTTCGCTGTCGCCCGGTGCGTCGACGAAGCGGTGCACGGCCGTTACGGCGCCGAGGTGCTCGACGTCACCGTCGTGGTGCGCCCGGGCGGACGTGTCGGGCAACCCGGCCACGATCTCCTCGGCGGACCGAACGGCGTGCGCCAGCCCGTCGTCGAGGGTTTCCATCACGCGTTGCGGCGGTTCGGTATAGGACAAGTCAACCGGTGCTGTCATTGTGGTCGCTTTCGTGAAGACGGCGCAGGCGCGTTCGCGGGGTCAATCAGTGCCGACATCAATTGTGTTGCCGCGCTGGTGCGGTCGACTTGGTCGAACTTCGCAAGGCTTGGCAGCTGGCCGCGCAGCACGCCAGAACGACACCACGGGGATCGTTGCGCATCGTCATCTCCTCTCGCCATCGGCGCTATCGCCGTTGCCGGACAACGCAAATCGGGGTACCGCGTCACACAAGACGGACAGCCGCCGGCCGGCGCGCAGCACGGTGCGGTCGGGCCGGATAACCGCCGCCGTCACCCCACTGCGCCGTAACCAGCGGGCAAGTTCGCTGCCCGGCGGCGCGTCGACTACCACGGCTCCGTGTCGCCGAAGTCGCTCGCGTTGCCGGGTATCGGGTGACTGAATGGTGACGAGTGCGAACCGTGCGCCGAGCACGGTGTCCATCCGCTCGCCCGACGGAAGGATCGCGTTGGGGCACAACGTTCCCGCGCGTCGCCACCCGCCGAATGTCTTGTGTACCAGGGAGCTACTGTGTAATGCCGGTGTTCGGCTGTTGGTGAACAGTGACCGCACCCCCGGCACCAGATGCAGCCGGGGCACCAGGGCGCCACGAACGGCGTTGCCGACGCGACCGCCGGCTGTCATGGACCAGCCCATGGTCAGGGCCAGCCCAATCATGGTCCGCGCGTGCGGCTTTCGCTCTTGTTCGTAGGTGTCGAGAACGGTGGCGGGCAGGTTCTCGGTCAGCACGCCGGCCAGCTTCCAGGCCAGATTCGCCGCGTCGCGTATTCCGGCGCCCATGCCCTGGCCGATGAACGGCGGAGTCAGATGAGCGGCGTCGCCGAGCAGGAAGACGTTCCCCTTGCGCCAGGTGTTGGCGACGGCGGCTCGAAACGTGTATTCGGCGACCCGCACCACCGACAGCTCGTCGGCCGGTACCGCGTTGACCCACGGGGAAAGCAGCGGATACAGGCTCGACATGGTGGCGAAGTCAGCGGCGCTCTCGTTGGCCCGCAGCTGAAATTCCCAGCGGTACCGGTTTTCACCGATGCGCATGTAGGTGGCGGCCCGGTGCGGACTGCAGACCTGATGTACCCCGTCCCACTGGTTGATCGCGGCGTCGGTGGCCACGTCGACGACCAGCCATCGTTGCGCGAAACGAAGGTGACGCAGCACGGCACCGATCGAGGAGCGCACGACGCTGTTGGCGCCGTCGCACCCCAGGACGTAGCCGGTGTCGACGACGTGCTGCTCGCCGCTGACCCGATCGGTGTATTTGAGCCGCACCCGGCCGGGCTCGCGCTGGCTGACCTCGGTGACTTCGGCGTTGCCGCGAAACGCAACACAGCTGTGCTTCTTGAGGTTTGCCCGCAGCAGTTCTTCCAGCTCGGGCTGGTCGAACATGTTGGCTTGCGGGAAGCCGTGCGCGCTGTGGGCCGGATCGCGGTGAAACTGAGCCAGGGTCCGCAGATCCGGGTCGACCAGCCGCAGCCCCAGGGCCGGGCGCGAGATCGCGGCGAACTCGTCACCGATGCCCAGCCAGGTGATGATCCGCCTGATCTCGTCGTCCAGGTGTACCGCCCGCGGTTGCGGGTAGACGCTTTCCCGCCTGTCCAGCAGCAAGGAGGCTATGCCGTATTGGGCCAGCAGGGTGGCCGCGGTGACCCCGGTAGGCCCGGCGCCGACGACGACGACTGGCACAAATTCGGGCGGAGTGATCACTTGTACCGCACCACCGTGCGTTGCGTGCCGAGGTCGATCGCAGCGTCGTCGGTCCCGACGGTGGCCTCGACGACGTCGCCGTCGTGCAGGTACTTGGGATTGCCGAGTTGACGCTTGAAGAAGGCTTTCCACTTGACCGCGGGCGGCAATAGCGAACTGACGATCTGGACGGGTTTCGCGGGAGCCGACAGCGCGGTGCCGACCGGGGTGCCGGTCAGCACGAGATCTCCGGGCTGCAGATGCTGAAACCGCGCCAACCCCTGCAGGGCCTGCAGCGGCGAGTAGATCATGTCGCCGGCCACCCGCATGTCCTGGCGCAGTTCGCCGTTGACCCGCAGCCGCAGCCGCAGCTCGCCGAAGCGCCCGAGCTCGCCGGCATCCAGCAGCACCAGCGCGGGTCCGACCGGGGTGAACGTCGGATACGACTTGGCTTCGTAGAACTGTGTTTTGGGAAGCTGGATGTCGCGTGCCGACACGTCGTTGGTCACCACCAGGCCGGCGACATAGTCGGTCCAGTTGTCGGCGCTGACGGTGGCGCCGACGGGCAACTCCCGTCCGATGACCAACCCGATCTCGACCTCGTAGTCCAAGAACCGGACGTGCGCGGGCTTGACGATGTCGTCGAACGGCCCGCTGATCGAACCCGACGTCTTCCGGAAGAAGGTCAGCGGAGTCGAATTCGGGTCCATACCGGAGTCTTTGACGTGTGAGGCGAAGTTGGTCATCTGCGCCACCACCCGGCAGGGTGTCGTCACCGGCGACATCAGTCGCATGCCGTCCACCGGGACGAGCTCACCGCCGGTCGCTGCGGCGTCGATGGCCGCGCGGTCGGCCAGCAACTCGCCAGTGCTTACCGCGGCGGTATCGACTTTGCCTGCGCCGTCGGCGGTTTGCACCCACCAGGCGTCTGCGGTGCGAAGGATGGTGACGCTCATGAGTTGGCTGCTTTGATCAGGCCCATCAGGCGGCGGGAATCGAATTCGTTGTCGGCGCGCAAGCCGCGGAGCATCGATAGCGCTTCTCGCGGTAGGGATTTGAGGTCGGCACCGAGGAAGTCTCTGGTCGCGCGCGGGCCCCATTGGGCAAGGCCCGAAGCCGCGAACGGCGTCCAGCCGGGTTCGAGCGTGCAGTCGAACATGTCGCCGTCGGTGAAGTGCTCGACGAGCAGCCCTTCCGGGTCGCGCCAGTAGTCGAAGAGCTGGCTGCCCTGGATGTGGCGGCCGATTCCCCAGGACCGGCGATACCCGCAGTCGGCCAGGTATTGCCCGCCAGCGGCCAACGAATCCAGGTCGCAGACCTGATAGGCCGAATGCACATAGCGATTGGCCGGACCCAACGCGAGCGCCAGGGTGTGGTGGTCGGTGGGGGACAGGCCGCGATCGCAGCGGATGAAGCTCATGGTCGGGCCCCGCTCGCGTTGACCCGGGTAGTACAGGAAGTCACTGACGATCATGCCCAGCGTGTCGAGGTACCAGTTGAGTGTCTGCAGGTAGGTGGTGGTCTGCAGGACCAGGTGCCCGAGCCGTTGCACGGTGGCCGGTCGCCGGGGCGGCCGTTGGGTGGCGTTGATGCGCTGCACTTTGCGTCCGGTGTTGAAGGTGTGCGGCGGCTGCGACGGCAGCGGTTCCAACTGGTGGGTGCCCGCCACCACGCGGGCCGTGAGCCCGCCCGGATCGGTCAGGTCGACGGACACGCCGCCGAGCGCCTGCGGTAGTCGCTGCGGGTTGCGTCCGGTCGCGTCGGACAGTCGCAGTAGGTCGTCTTTGTCCTGGGCGGTGAATGCCGCGCCGACCAGTCGGGACCGTTGGCCGCGCCGGATGAGGATGCACGGCGATCCGGCGTCGGCCCCACGCAGCTGCAGCTCGTCGGGGGTGCGCGCGGAGACGGCGAAGCCGAACGCCGCTGCGAACGCCCCGGCGCGGTCCAGGTCGGGCTTCTCGAACTCCAGCCAGGCGATGTCGTGAACCTTGATCACCGGGTTGCGCGCGCGTCCGGGGTGCTCGCCTTCGCGAGCGCCCTGCTCGCTGTGCAAGTTGTTGTGGGCGGCCAGATCGTACGTCACCAGACATCCTCCAGAATTAGGAAACTGACGATATCTTCACTCACGAAGCTATCATCAGTCAAGAGGTTCTGAAGAAAAATTCAAAACTGTGTTGACCGCGGCGGAGCACGCCGCGGCTGACCGCCGGCCACGCTCGACGAAACCACGCGCCCGCTACCGGCTGAAACCGGCGGCTCAGGCGGCGTCGTGAAAGATCAGCCCCAACGCGTAGCGTTCCCCCGAATGCACCACTGAGATACCGTGCCGTACCGGAGCGGCCGACCACCCGCGAGCCGAGGGCACCGGGCGGTCCCGGGTGGTGAATGCGTACCCATACCCTTGCGGCAATTGCGTTGCGGTGCCCCGGGATTGGGCTCGGTACCGCTGCTCGACCAGGAGGAACTCGCCGCCGGTGTAATCGGTGTCGGGGTCGCTGAGGTTGATCACCACCTGAAGCGGAAACACCAAGTCGCCGTAGAGGTCACGGTGCAGGGCGTTCCAATCCCCGGCGCGATATCGCAACAGCAGCGCGGTGGGCTTGGTCTGGCCGGCGGCATGGCACATCTGCAGCCATTCGTCCAAGGTGTCCGGCCAGGGGCTGTCTCGGCCCAGTTTGGCCCACCAGTCCCGGGCGGTGGTCAGCAGCCGCGGATACAAGGCGTGCTTGAGCTGCTCGAGCGGCTCCGGGTAGGGCCGTCGAAAGTAGCGGTATTCACCGGCGCCATAGCGATGGCGCTCCATGTCGACGGTCTTGCGGAACAGGTCGTCCTGGGTGTACAGCCTCCGCAGGCGCGCCGCCTCGGTGGCCGTGAGCAGCCTGGGTAGCAAAGCGCCGCCGTGGGCGCTGATCTGTGTGGCGATGGCGTCCCAGTCGCCGGAGTCGGCGCGGGTTTGCCACCGGGTCGACGACATCGATCCGCACCTCCCGTCGTCTCATGCTGCCGAGGCAGACGATAGTGAAACGATATTGAATCGCGGCGGCCGAACGCGCGCTGGCCTTGGAATATGCGCAGGAGGTACGGTGTTGGTCGCGGACGAGTTGGCCGGGCGGCCGCGGCTCGAGTTGGTTCGCAAGGATCGGCGCCGAGTCGAGGAAAGTCCGGACTTCACAGAGCAGGGTGATTGCTAACGGCAATCCGAGGTGACTCGCGGGAAAGTGCCACAGAAAACAAACCGCCATCCTCGCGGTGGTAAGGGTGAAACGGTGCGGTAAGAGCGCACCAGCATCCCGGGTGACCGGGGTGGCTAGGCAAACCCCACCCGAAGCAAGGCCAAGAAGGCCGCACGAAGGTGCGGCCGCGCAGACGATCGAGGGTTGCTCGCCCGAGTCTGCGGGTAGGCCGCTCGAGGCACCCGGTGACGGTGTGTCCAGATGGATGGTCGCCGCCGTGCCGCCGTTGGTTCAGCCGCGGCGGCAGGGAACAGAATCCGGCTTACAGGCCAACTCGCCCGCGCTCGCACCCCGCCGGGATTTGCCTCGCGCGGCTCAAGGTCGTGCTTTGCGCACCGCTTTGTCGAGTTTGCGCAGCGCCGCACCGAGCTGTGCCCGGCAGCTTTGCGCAAGATCGCTTTCCTGCTGATAGAGCAGGCCGTAGGTGAAGGTGTCCTCGCCCGCGGCATGTGCGGCTTGGGTCTGCTCCAGAAGATGTTCCCGGCTGACGACGCTGTCTTGATGATCTCCGAGCAACGTCTGGACGGCCTTCGCCTGCTGGGCCACCCCGTTGGCTCCAGTAGCCGCCGCAGTATAACGTAGTCGCTTGGCGCGCTTGCGGATTCGGTGCAGTGCCTCGTTGGGGTGGATTACTGCGGCCGCGCCTCCCTCGTCCTCGTCCGCCGCGGCGCCTGCCGCGTGGGCGGCCCGCGCCGCCTTGGCGGCCTTGGCGGCTTTCTTGACGCGGCGGTAGGCCGCGTCGATGTTCGGCGGGGTCGCCGGCTCCGGCTCGGGTCCGAAAGCGGTCACGGGGTATTCGGCCACCATCGCGTCGAGAGCGTCCAACAGGCGGAAGTATCGCTTCGAGCGCATCGCGACCAGCGACCGTCGCAATCCCGTCTGATATCGCCGACGGGCGCCCTCGACGAGGCGGTCGCGCACCGGCCCGCGCACCAGCTCCGGGTCCAGCCCGTCCAGTTCGCGTTGATAGCGCTCGGCGAGCACCTCCGCGTCACGCGCCACCCCCAAAACACCGGCGAGCTCACGCAGTTCGTCGAGAACCCACGCGCCGTCGGCCAATCCGAACGAATCCGGGGCCTCCCGCAGCAGGCTGCGGATCTTGCGGGTGGTCACCCGCATCTGGTGCACCGCGTCGTCGACGTCGGCGCGCACCGCGCGATCCCACGTCAGCAGCTCTTCCACGTGCTGGGCCACCGCCCGGTGGACCGGATCCACCGGCGTCGGCCCGCGCGCCGACCGCGACGTGCGGCCCAGCACCCGGGCCAGCTTGGAGCCGTGCCCGGCGGGGGCGGCCCCGGCGTCGAGCAATCGGTTGCTCAGCCGGTTGAGCAGCTCGTCACCGGCGGCCCCGGTCGCGTCGATGAGCTCGAGTTCCCATTCCCGCCACTGCTGTTCGGCGGGCCCGGCATCGGAGCCGTCGGCTTGTCCGGCCGACCACGCGGTGACGTGGTCATTGCAGAATTCGGCCAACGCGGTACCGTCGGCGCCGTAGAGAAACTGGCTTTCCCGCCGGGTGGTGATCCGTGCGACCGGCTCGACGGGACGGTCACGGACGATTGCCAGCACCACATCCAGTAACTCCGCCGGTACGGCGTCCCCGCCCGTGATAGGGGCATGGATCTCGGTTCGGGCGTCCGGCCCGGCCGGCAACTTCAGGTGCCAACCGGCGTCGGGGCCGCCGGTCCGCCGTCGCAGGGTGATCCGGTTGCGGGCCAGATCCTGCGCAGGGGTGTCGAAGTACACCGCGTCGAGATCCTGGGGCGGCTGCTTGTCGACCCGGGCCACGGCCGCAATGCCGTCAAACGACGGCGACACCGTCGACTCGACGACGTCGAACTTGCGCTCGACCTCCAGCTGGCGCGCTATCTTCGGCGCAGGTACGGGCATTTCGCCTCCGGTGACAGCGCGTCGCCGCGGTCGTACATCGTGGATAGGCCTCATAGAGAGTGCCACACCCGGGGTCAGCGGCCCGGCCCAGGCTCGGGTCACGGCCTACGGCATGTTGGTCGGTGGGTGTCGCCGGAACCGCTTATCGTTTGCGGTGCGGGCCACCGCTGTGGCTTGGCTGTGGGAGTCCGATCGGATCCCCTTCGGATCCCCTGACGAAGGAGTTGTCGATGTTGTTCTTGGGTTGTGCCCGGTCCCGGGTGGTCGCCGGCGGGTTGGGTGCCGGTGCGATCAGCGCCGCGATGCTGTTGGGCGGCATCGGGCCGGCCTGGGCGGATCCGGGCGACCCCGCGCCGCCACCGCCGAATTGCACGGCAGCCGACCTGGCCGGGGTGTCGGCGGGGGTGGCGGCGGCGACGTCGGCTTATCTGTTCACCCATCCAGACGTCAACGACTACTTCACCAGCCTGAAAGGTCAGCCCCGCGAGGATATCCGTGACCAGCTGCAGCAGTACATGGATGCCAACCCGGGGGTTCATGCCGACCTGCAGGGCATTCGCCAGCCGCTGACCGATTTCCGGAATCGGTGTCAGTGACGACCCAGAAGATCGTGAAGACCTAGAAGCAGTGCTCCTCGGCGGGGAAGATCCCACCGGCCACCTCGTCGGCGTATTGCCTTGCGGCGCGGCGTAATTCGCCCGCAATGTCGGCGTAGCGTTTGACGAAGCGGGCGGCTTTGCCACCGCTGAGACCGGCCATGTCCTGCCAGACCAGGACCTGGCCGTCGCAGTTGGGCCCGGCTCCGATCCCGACCGTCGGAATGGTCAGCTTGCCGGTGATCTGGGTGGCCAGCTCAGCCGGCACCATCTCCATCACCACCGCGAAAGCTCCGGCTTCGGCGACGGCGATCGCATCCGCCACGGTCTGCTCGGCGGCGTCACCGCGGCCCTGCACCCGGAACCCGCCCAAAGTGTTGACGCTTTGCGGGGTGAAGCCGATGTGGGCCATCACCGGGATGCCCGCCGCGGTCAGGCAGGCGATCTGCTCGGCCACCCGCTCGCCGCCTTCCAGCTTGACCGCGTGCGCGCCGCCTTCCTTCATGAACCGGGTGGCCGCGGCCAGCGCGGCGGTGGGTCCGGCCTCGTAGCTGCCGAATGGCAGGTCGGCGACCACCAGTGCGTGCGGGGCACCCCGCGCGACGCCGCGGACCAGCGGAATCAGCTCGTCGACCGAGATCGGCACCGTGGTGTCGTAGCCGTAGACGACGTTGGCGGCCGAATCACCGATCAGCAGCACCGGGATGCCGGCGTCGTCGAAGACCCGGGCGGTCGAGTAGTCGTAGGCCGTGAGCATGGCCCACTTGTGGCCTTCGGCCTTCCATTTCTGCAGGTGGTGGGTGCGGATCTTGGTCCGTGGCGCGGCCGGGTCGGCGGGCGTCGACGGGCCGGCGCCGTAGATATTCTGCTCAGACATCATTGTCCCTAGGTGTTGGTCGGGTCGATCCTCGTGGCCCAGCATGGGTCCCCGGGTTCGTCTGACACTCACAGTCTGCCATCTCTTCGGCGTAGATACACTGTGGGACCCCGTGAATCGGCTTACCATCGGCGGATGCAGCGGCTCAGTGGCCTCGACGCCAGCTTCTTGTACCTGGAAACCTCGTCCCAGCCGATGCACGTGTGCTCGATCATGGACTTGGATACCTCGACGATGCCGGGCGGCTACACCTTCGACCGGCTGCGCGAGGCATTGTCGCTTCGCGTCAAAGCGCTGCCGGAGTTCCGGGAGAAGCTCGCCAGCAGCCCGTTGAACCTCGACCATCCGGTCTGGGTGGACGACGACGACTTCCACATCGATCGCCATGTGCACCGCATCGGTTTGCCGTCACCGGGCGGCCGGGCAGAACTCTCGGAGATCTGCGGACATATCGCGTCGCTGCCCTTGGACCGCCGGCGACCGCTGTGGGAGATGTGGGTCGTCGAAGGCGTGGCAGGTACCGATTGCCATCACCGGGGCCGCATCGGGATCATGACCAAGGTGCACCACGCCGCCGTGGACGGCGTGACCGGCGCCAACCTGATGTCGCAGCTGTGTACCACCGAAGCCGACGCGCCCGCGCCGGATCCGGTGGACGGAGTCGGCGGCGGCACCGGCTGGCAGATTGCCGCCGGCGGCCTGGTCAGGTTTGCCGCCCGGCCGCTACAGCTGGCCAACGTGATGCCGCAGACGGTGTCCTCGGTGGTCTCCACGGTGTTGCGGGCCCGCGACGGCCTGACCATGGCACGCCCGTTCGCCGCGCCGCGTACCGTGTTCAACGCCAGCATCAGCGGCCGCCGCAACATCGCCTACGCCGAAATGGATCTCGAGGACATCAAGACGGTGAAGAACCACTTCGGCGTCAAGGTGAACGACCTGGTGATGGCGCTGGTTTCCGGGGTGCTTCGGCAATATCTCGCCGAACGCAACGCCCTGCCCGACTCGTCGCTGGTGGCGTCGGTGCCCGTATCGGTGCACGGCAAGTCCGATCGTCCCGGTCGTAACCAGGTTTCGGCGATGTTCTCCAGCCTGCACACCGAAATCGCTGACCCGGTGGAGCGTCTGCGGGCCATCGCCCAAGCGAATTCGGCTGCGAAGGGCCATAGTTCGGCCATCGGCGCGACGCTGTTGCAGGATTGGTCACAGTTCGCCGCGCCGGCCGTTTTCGGGGTGGCGATGCGTGTCTACGCCAAGACCCGGCTGACCGAGAGCCTGCCGGTGCACAACCTGGTGGTCTCCAACGTGCCGGGGCCGCAGGTTCCGTTGTACCTGCTGGGTTGCCAGGTCAAGTCGATGTACCCGCTGGGGCCGATCTTTCACGGCTCCGGTCTCAACATCACGGTCATGTCGCTCAACGGCAAGTTGGACATCGGTCTCGTCTCGTGTCCGGAACTGCTGCCGGATCTGTGGGAAATGGCCGACGAGTTTGCTATCGCCATGGAAGAACTGCTGGCGGCCGTCGGGTGATTCGTCCCACGACCGTCGTTAGCCAGCATCTTCGGCCGGCTCTGGCACCATAGGTTGCCATGTGCCTGTCTCGCCGCGAAAAGTTCGCGCGCATGTTGCTGATCTGGACCGCGATCGCCACCGTGGCGTTGGTTCTCACGGGCTGCATCCGCGTGGTCGGCGGGCGCGCTCGGATGGCCGAGCCGAAGCTGGGACAGCCGGTGCAGTGGACGCCGTGCCGCAGCTCCAATCCGGCGGTGAAGATTCCCGGTGGGGCGCTGTGCGGCAAGCTCGCCGTGCCGGTCGACTACGGCCATCCCGACGGTGACATCGCGGCCCTGGCCCTGATTCGATTCCCGGCGACGGGGGACAAGATCGGTTCGCTGGTCATCAACCCCGGTGGTCCGGGCGAATCGGGTATCGAGGCCGCGCTGGGCGTTTTCCAGTCGTTGCCGAAGCGGGTCCATGAACGGTTCGACCTCGTCGGGTTCGACCCGCGTGGCGTGGCGTCCTCGCGTCCGGCACTGTGGTGCAACTCCGACGCCGACAACGACCGGCTGCGGGCGGAGCCGCAGGTCGACTACAGCCCGGCGGGGGTGGCGCGCATTGAAGAGGAAACCAGGCAATTCGTCAGCCGCTGTGTCGCCAAGATGGGCAAGAAATTCCTGGCGAACGTCGGGACGGTCAATGTCGCCAAGGACCTGGATGCCATCCGGGCGGCACTGGGCGACGACAAACTGACCTACCTCGGCTACTCGTACGGCACCCGGATCGGCTCCGCCTACGCCGAGGCCTACCCCCAGCGGGTGCGAGCGATGATCCTCGACGGCGCGGTCGACCCCAATGCCGATCCCATCGAGGCGGATCTGCGTCAGGCCAAGGGATTTCAGGACGCCTTCAACGACTACGCCGCCGACTGCGCCAAGGACGGTAGCTGCCCATTGGGCAACGACCCGGCCAAGGCCGTCGACGTCTACCACAGCCTGGTCGACCCGCTGGTCGACCCCAACAACCTGCAGGTGAGCCGGCCGGCGCACACCAACGACCCGCGGGGACTCAGCTACAGCGACGCGATCGTGGGCACCATCATGGCGCTGTACTCGCCGAATCTGTGGAGTCACCTGACCGACGGCCTTTCGGAGCTGGCCGACCACCGCGGGGACACCCTGCTCGCGCTGGCCGACATGTACATGCGCCGCGACTCGCACGGTCATTACACCAACGCCACCGACGCGCGCGTGGCCATCAATTGCGTTGACCAGCCGCCGATTACCGACCGCGCCAAGATCATCGACGAGGACCGCCGCGCCCGCGAGCTCGCGCCGTTCATGAGCTACGGCAAGTTCACCGGCGACGCGCCACTTGGCACCTGCGCATTCTGGCCGGTGCCGCCGACCAGCAAGCCGCACGCCGTCTCGGCGCCGGGTCTGGTGCCGACGGTCGTGGTGTCCACCACCCATGATCCGGCGACGCCCTATAAAGCCGGAGTTGACCTGGCAAACCAGCTGCACGGCTCGCTGCTGACCTTCAACGGAACCCAGCACACCGTGGTCTTCCAGGGCGACAGCTGCATCGACGACTACGTCACGGCCTACCTGATCGGCGGGACAACCCCGCCGAGCGGCGCAAAATGCTGACGCCGCTAGGGGATCCGGCGACTAAGTGGTCTCACCCGGAAGTCCGTCGGGGGTTAGGTCCAGGCGGTCGGATCGCCGAGATAGAGACCGCAGGCGGTGTCGAGCGCGTCCTCGGGTGCGCCAGCGAATTGACCGGTGGACAGAACAGAATCCTGGTAACC
>NZ_UPHQ01000160.1 GCF_900566055.1 Mycobacterium innocens | reverse complement strand
GGAAGTTCACCACCACCGACCTGAACGACCTGCTGACCAAGCTCGACAACCACGAACCCCAGCACAATCCGATCCAGCCCCGAGCAGCCTGAATGCGACCCCCGACGAACTTACGGGCGCGACCACTAAGTGGGCACCCTCGTAAGTTCGTCGAGGGTGGGGGATCGCGGTGGCGTCGATCTCGACGCGTGTCGGGTTGAGTGCCGCCCTCCTAACAGGACAGACCGACCCCCGACGAATCAGCGACTGCGACCACTAAGTCCCCGCGGAAAATAGGGACGTTTGGCCCTAGGGCGCGGCGGTGGCCCGCCGGAATACTTGGGCGGCTTGTCCGATGCTGTTCCGACGCTGCTCCGAATGCCGCTCCGATCATGAGACCCCCTGGAGTCAACCCATGACCACTGAAGCGCCGCCCGCCCAAGACCTTCAGGCCCGCCGGCCGTTTCCGGCCCGGGTCGGGCCGAAGGGCAACTTGCTCTACAAGATCATCACCACCACCGATCACAAGATGATCGGCATCATGTACATGGTCGCCTGCTATATCTTCTTTTTCATCGCCGGCCTGATGGCGTTGCTGATCCGCGGTGAACTCGCCGCGCCGGGGCTGCAATTTCTGTCCAACGAGCAGTACAACCAGTTGTTCACCATGCACGGCACGGCGATGTTGCTGTTCTACGCCACCCCCGTCGTCTTCGGCTTCGCCAACCTGGTGCTGCCCCTGCAGATCGGCGCCCCCGACGTCGCCTTCCCGCGGCTCAACGCGCTGTCGTTCTGGCTGTTCATCTTCGGCGCGCTGATCGCGCTGAGCGGCTTCATCGTCCCGGGCGGCCCTGCCGACTTCGGGTGGACGGCCTACACCCCGCTGTCCAACGCGATCCACAGTCCCGGACCCGGTGGCGACCTGTGGATCCTGGGCCTGGGTGTGGGTGGTCTGGGCACCATCCTGGGTGGGGTCAACATGCTCACCACCGTGGTGTGCATGCGCGCCCCGGGCATGACGATGTTCCGGATGCCGATCTTCACTTGGAACATCATGGTCACCAGCGTGCTGGTGCTGATGATCTTCCCGCTGTTGACCGCCGCGCTGTTCGGCCTGGCCGCCGACCGCCACCTCGGTGCCCACATCTACGACGCGGCCAACGGCGGGGTGATCCTGTTCCAGCACCTGTTCTGGTTCTTCGGGCATCCCGAGGTGTATGTGATCGCGCTGCCGTTCTTCGGCATCATCTCCGAGGTGATCCCGGTGTTTGCCCGCAAGCCGATTTTCGGCTACACCACGCTGGTCTATGCGACCCTGTCCATCGCGGCGCTGTCGGTGGCGGTGTGGGCCCATCACATGTTCGTCACCGGCGCGGTGCTGCTGCCGTTCTTCTCCTTCATGACGTTTCTGATCGCGGTCCCCACCGGTCTCAAATTCTTCAACTGGATCGGCACCATGTGGCGGGGCCAGTTGACCTTCGAGACGCCGATGCTCTTCTCGTTCGGGTTCCTGGTCACCTTCCTGGCCGGCGGCTTGACCGGTGTGATGCTGGCCAGCCCGCCGCTGGACTTCCACGTCAGCGACAGCTACTTCGTGGTGGCGCACTTCCATTACACGCTGTTCGGCACCATCGTCTTCGCCACCTACGCCGGCGTCTACTTCTGGTTCCCGAAGATGACCGGACGGCTGCTCGACGAGCGCCTGGGCAAGCTGCATTTCTGGCTGACGTTCATCGGCTTTCACACCACGTTCCTGGTCCAGCACTGGCTGGGCAATGCCGGGATGCCCCGCCGCTACGCGGACTATCTGCCCACCGACGGTTACCAAACGCTGAACGTGGTCTCCACGGTGGGGGCATTCATCCTCGGCATCTCGGTGCTGCCGTTTGCGTGGAACGTATTCAAGAGTTGGCGCTTCGGCGAACCGGTGTTGGTCGACGACCCCTGGGGCCACGGCAACTCGCTGGAATGGGCCACCAGCTGCCCGCCGCCGCGGCACAACTTCACCGAGCTGCCCCGAATCCGTTCGGAGCGGCCGGCTTTCGAGCTGCACTACCCGCACATGGTGAAACGCATGCGCGCCGAAGCCCACGTCGGCCGACACGAAGAAGTGGCGGAAGCAGAGACCGTCGGCGCCGGCTGAGGGCCGCCGCGCACCCACCGCGCACCACGCCGATACGAGATCAAGGCGTGACCAGTTCGCGCTGCGACGGGTATCCATGGGTGAGACGATGCTGGCCATGTCGCGTCTGAGACCGTTCAGCTCG
Organism: Mycobacterium innocens; assembly: GCF_900566055.1. Taxonomy (GTDB): domain Bacteria; phylum Actinomycetota; class Actinomycetes; order Mycobacteriales; family Mycobacteriaceae; genus Mycobacterium; species Mycobacterium innocens. The sequence continues at coordinate 43,313 of NZ_UPHQ01000160.1, read as the reverse complement.
GCGCTGCTGTCATTCGGGCTCGTGCTCGGCGGTCAACTGCCGTCGGCCCGTGCGACTCCCGAGGCCGACACCGGTCAGACCCAAAGCCCGGTAACGCCCGCGGCCGCGGCGCAGCAGCAGAACTGGGGCTCGTGTTCCGCCTTCGTCCCCGACACCAGAGACATTCCGACGGCCCGCTGTACGACGGTGTCGGTCCCGGTCGACTACGACCATCCCGGTGCTGCGCAGGCCACGCTGGCGATGATCCGGGTTCCCGCGACCGGGCAGCGGATCGGGTCGTTGCTGCTCAACCCCGGCGGGCCCGGGGCCTCCGCGGTCGACATGGTCGCCGGGATGGCGCCCGAACTGAAGGACACCGACATCGCCCGTCACTTCGACTTGGTGGGCTTCGACCCCCGAGGTGTCGGCCACTCGACTCCGTCCCTGCGGTGCCGTACCGACGCCGAGTTCGACATCTACCGGCGCGACCCGATGGTCGACTACAGCCAGGCCGGTGTGGCCCACATCGAGCAGGTGTACCGAGAGCTGGCGCAGCAGTGTGCCGACCGGATGGGCCCCGGGTTCCTGGCCAACGTCGGGACCGCGTCGGCGGCGCGTGACATGGACCTGATCCGCCAGGCCCTGGGTGACGACCAGATCAACTACCTCGGCTACAGCTACGGCACCGAGTTGGGCACCGCCTACGTCGAGCGGTTCGGCGCCCACGTCCGGGCGATGGTGCTCGACGGCGCGATCGACCCGACCATCGGCCCGATCGAGGAAAACGTCAAGCAGCTGGCCGGATTTCAAACCGCCTTCAACGACTACGCCGCGGACTGTGCGCGCTCGGCGGCCTGCCCGCTGGGCACCGACCCGACCCAGTGGGTCAACCGCTACCACGCGCTGGTCGACCCGCTGGCAGCCAACCCGGGCAAGACCTCGGATCCGCGCGGCCTGAGCTACGCCGACGCCACCACCGGCACCATCAACGCGCTTTACACTCCGCAGCATTGGAAGTACCTGACCAGTGGCCTGCTGGGGCTGCAGCGCGGCACCGCCGCCGACGACCTGCTGGTGCTTGCCGACGACTACTACGGCCGCGACCGCGACGGCCATTACGACAACGACCAGGACGCGTTCAACGCGATTCGCTGCGTCGACGCGCCGGCGCCGACGGACGCCGCGTCGTGGGTGTCGGCCGATCAGCAGTTCCGCCAGGCCGCGCCGTTCCTCAGCTACGGGCAGTACACCGGCTTCGCGCCGCGCGATCTGTGTGCGCTGTGGCCGGTACCGGCGACGTCGGCGCCGCACGCCGCCGCACCCGCTCTGCCGGGCAAGGTCGTGGTGGTCTCCACCACCCACGACCCGGCCACCCCGTATCAGGCCGGGGTAGACCTGGCCCGGCAGCTGGGCGCCGCGCTGATCACCTTCGACGGGACCCAGCACACGGCGGTGTTCGACGGCAACGACTGTGTGGACACCGCGGTGGTGCGCTACTTTGTCGATTTGACGTTGCCGCCGGCGAATCTTCGCTGCGGGTCCTGAGCCGGCTTGGCAACGTGTCTGGCCGGGCATTGGTAACACGGTATTAACAGAGCTTGCATAGTGTTCCAGTTATGGATCGGCAAAAGGAATTCGTCCTGCGCACGCTCGAAGAACGTGACATCCGCTTTGTCCGGCTCTGGTTCACCGACGTGCTCGGCTTCCTCAAGTCGGTCGCCATCGCCCCTGCCGAACTCGAAGGCGCCTTCGAGGAGGGCATCGGCTTCGACGGGTCCTCGATCGAGGGCTTCGCCCGGGTATCGGAATCCGACACCGTGGCCAACCCGGATCCGTCGACCTTCCAGGTGCTGCCGTGGACGACGGGCTCCGGCCACCACCACTCGGCGCGGATCTTCTGCGACATCACTATGCCGGACGGCTCACCCTCGTGGGCTGATCCCCGGCATGTGCTGCGCCGGCAGCTGACCAAGGCCAACGAACTCGGCTTTTCCTGCTACGTGCATCCCGAAATCGAGTTCTTCCTGCTCAAGCCCGGTCCCGAAGACGGGACGGAGCCCGTTCCGATCGACAACGCCGGTTATTTCGACCAGGCGGTGCACGAATCGGCCTCCAAGTTTCGCCGACATGCGATCGAGGCGCTGGAGTTCATGGGCATCTCGGTGGAGTTCAGTCACCACGAGGGCGCACCCGGCCAGCAGGAGATCGACCTGCGCTTCGCCGACGCGTTGTCGATGGCCGACAACGTGATGACCTTCCGCTACGTCATCAAAGAAGTCGCGCTGGAAGAAGGTGTGCGGGCCACGTTCATGCCCAAACCGTTCGGGCAGCATCCGGGCTCGGCGATGCATACCCACATGAGCCTGTTCGAGGGCGACGTCAACGCCTTCCACAGCCCCGACGATCCGCTGCAACTGTCGGACGTCGGCAAGTCGTTCATCGCCGGAATCCTCGAGCATGCCTCCGAGATCAGCGCCGTGACCAATCAATGGGTCAACTCCTACAAGCGGCTGGTGCAGGGCGGTGAGGCGCCCACCGCCGCGTCGTGGGGCGCGGCCAACCGCTCGGCCCTGGTGCGGGTGCCCATGTACACCCCGCACAAGACGTCGTCGCGGCGCATCGAGGTGCGCAGCCCCGACTCGGCCTGTAACCCCTACCTGACGTTCGCGGTGCTGCTGGCCGCCGGACTGCGCGGCGTGGAGAAGGGCTACGTGCTGGGCCCGCAGGCCGAGGACAACGTCTGGGACCTCACCCCCGAGGAACGCCGCACCATGGGCTACCGGGAGTTGCCGTCCAGCCTGGACAGCGCGCTGCGCGCCATGGAAGCCTCCGAACTCGTCGCGGAGGCCTTGGGGGAGCACGTCTTTGACTTCTTCCTGCGCAACAAGCGCCGCGAATGGGCCACCTACCGCAGCCACGTCACGCCCTACGAACTGCGCACCTACCTGTCGCTCTAGCTCAACGCGGCCGCTCGCGCCGGACCCGCGCCGTGGTGCGCTACCGTCGAGGTCGTGACGAAGCCCGCGACGCAGCGACCCAAGCTGCCCAGCGTCGGCCGTCTCGGATTGGTCGACCCCCATGCCGGCGCCCATCTGACCCAGCTGGGTTGGACCGACGAGGACGGCCAGGCCCACGTCGACCTGCTGTGGTCGCTGTCGCGCGCACCCGACGCCGACGCCGCACTGCGAGCGCTGGTGCGGCTGGCCGAAAAACCCGACACCGGATGGGAAGAGCTGAACACTGCTCTACTCACCGAACGCAGCCTGCGCGGACGGCTCTTCGCGGTGCTGGGTTCCTCGCTGACGCTGGGGGACCATCTGGTCGCGCACCCACAGTCCTGGAAGCTGCTCAGTGGCAAGATCGCGCTGCCGTCACGCGACCGGATGCAGCAGTCTTTCCTCGCGTGTGTCGAGGAATCGTCGGATGCGCCGGCTTCGGTAGTGCACCGGCTGCGCGCCCTGTACCGGGATCACCTGCTGGTGCTGGCCGCGCTGGACCTGGCCGCCACCGTCGAAGACGAGCCGGTGTTGCCTTTCACCGTGGTGGCTGCCCACTTGGCCGATATCGCCGACGCGGCGCTGGCGGCAGCGCTTCGGGTGGCCGAGAAAACGGTGTGCGGTGCGGGCGCTGCGCCGCGGCTGGCGGTCATCGCGATGGGCAAATGCGGTGCGCGCGAACTGAATTACGTCAGCGACGTCGACGTCATCTTCGTCGGTGAGCGCGCCGACCCGGTCACCACCCGCGTCGCCGGCGAGATGATCCGGGTCGCGTCGTCGGCGTTTTTCCAGGTGGACGCCGGGCTGCGGCCGGAGGGCCGCAGCGGGGAGCTGGTCCGCACGGTCGAATCGCACATCGCCTACTACCAGCGCTGGGCCAAAACCTGGGAATTCCAGGCGCTGTTGAAGGCCCGTGCGGCGGTAGGCGACCCCGAACTCGGCAGGCGCTACCTAGACGCGCTGCTGCCGATGGTGTGGACCGCCTGCGAGCGCGCGGATTTCGTGGTCGAGGTGCAGGCCATGCGCCGCCGGGTGGAGCAACTGGTACCTGCCGACATCCGCGGCCGCGAGCTCAAGCTCGGCGGCGGCGGCCTGCGCGACGTGGAGTTCGCCGCGCAGCTGCTGCAGCTCGTGCACGGCCGCAGCGATGAGTCACTGCACGTCGCCTCCACCGTCGACGCGCTGTCGGCGTTGGGCGACGGCGGCTACATCGGGCGTGAGGACGCGGCCAACATGATCGCCTCCTACGAGTTCCTGCGGCTACTCGAGCATCGACTGCAGCTGCAGCGGCTCAAGCGCACTCACCTGTTGCCCCCAGCCGACGACGACGAGGCGGTGCGCTGGCTGGCGCGGGCGGCACACATCCGGCCCGATGGACGACACGACGCCGCAGGGGTGTTGCGCGAGGAGCTCAAGCACCAGAACGTGCGGGTGTCCCGGTTGCACGCCAAACTCTTCTATCAGCCGCTGCTGGAGTCGATCGGCCCGGCCGGGCTGGAGATCGCGGGCCGCGGCATGACGTCCGAAGCCGCCGAGCGGCAGCTGGCGGCACTGGGCTACGAGGGTCCGCAGACCGCGTTGAAACACATGTCGGCGCTGGTCAACCAGAGTGGCCGCCGCGGTCGGGTGCAGTCGGTGCTGTTGCCCCGGCTGCTGGACTGGCTGTCATATGCCCCGGATCCCGACCGCGGTCTCCTGGCGTACCGGCGACTCAGTGAGGCGCTGGCCACCCAGAGTTGGTACCTGGCCACGCTGCGTGACAAGCCGACCGTGGGCAAGCGGCTGATGCATGTGCTGGGCACGTCGGCCTACGTACCTGATCTGTTGATGCGCGCGCCCGAGGTGATTCAGAACTACACCGACAGCCCCACCGGACCGAAGCTGCTCGAGACCGAACCCGCGGCGGTTACCCGGGCGCTGATCGCCTCGGCCGGGCGCCACTCCGACCCGGTGCGCGCCATCGCGGCCGCACGCACCCTGCGCCGCCGGGAGCTGGCCCGCATCGGTTCGGCGGATCTGCTGGGCATGCTCGAGGTCACCGACGTGTGCCGGGCGCTCACCTCGGTGTGGGTGGCGGTGCTGCAGTCCGCGCTGGAGGCGACCATCCGGGCCAACCTGCCCGAGGACGGCCAGGCCCCGGCGGCCATCGCCGTCATCGGCATGGGCAGGCTGGGCGGCTCGGAGCTGGGCTACGGGTCGGATGCCGACGTGATGTTTGTGTGCGAGCCGGCCAGCGGTTGCAGTGACGCGCAAGCCGTCAAGTGGTCGACATCGGTCGCCGAGCAGGTGCGGACGCAGTTGGGCACCCCCAGCGTCGACCCGCCGCTGGAGGTCGATACCAGCCTGCGGCCCGAGGGCCGCAACGGCCCGCTGGTCCGCACCCTGGCCTCCTATGAGGCGTACTACGCGCAGTGGGCGCAGCCGTGGGAAATCCAGGCGCTGCTGCGCGCCCATTCGGTGGCCGGCGACGCGGAGTTGGGGCGGCGGTTCCTGCTGATGGCGGACAGGACGCGGTATCCGCCCGACGGCGTGTCCGCCGAGGCGGTGCGCGAGATCCGCCGGATCAAGGTGCGCATCGAGTCCGAGCGGTTGCCCCGCGGCGCCGACCCCAACACCCACACCAAGCTGGGCCGCGGCGGACTGACCGACATCGAGTGGACCGTGCAGCTGCTGCAGCTGCGCCATGCGCACGAGGCGCCGGCCCTGCACAACACGTCGACGCTGGAATCCCTGGACGCGATCGCCGCGGCCGGGCTGGTCCCCGAAGATGAGGTGCACCTGCTGCGGCAGGCCTGGCTGACCGCTACCCGGGCCCGCAACGCGTTGGTACTGGTCCGGGGCAAGCCCACCGATCAGCTACCCGGACCGGGACGTCAGCTCAATGCGGTCGCGGTGGCCGCAGGCTGGCACAACGACGACGGTGGCGAGTTCCTGGACAACTATCTGCGGGTGACGCGGCGCGCAAAAGCGGTCGTGCGCAAGGTGTTCGGGAGTTGAGCAGGGGAGGGTGGAGTTGGATGCCGCGTTCGAGGTATTGAGCGATGTGGAACACGATCGCGTCACTGCGACGTATGCACCGTTGACCGAGGCCGTTCGGGACCTCATCGACGCCACCATCCGGACCCAGGCCGACGACGACGTCATCGCGCGGGCGCGCACCGCGATCGAAGCGGTGACGCGGTCGTTGCGCAGTCAACGGATCCGCCCGTCGGGTATCAGCTACCGGGTCGACGGGCGGCCCGTCCCATTGGGCAACGCCGCTGTGGGCCAATGCAATCCGATCGCCCCGCCGCTGGTTGTTCACCACGACGCCCAGCGGCGGTGCTGGAGCGAGTTCGTGCTGGGCGCGGCCTACGAGGGGCCGCCCGGTTTGGCGCACGGCGGCGTGTGCGCCTTGGTGCTGGACCACATGCTGGGCGAGGCGGCCAGCCAGGGGCTGACCCGGCCGCTGTTCACCGGCACCATCACGGTGAAGTACCTGCGCGGCACGCCGCTGGGACCGCTGCGTTCCGAAGCCTGGATAGACCGCACCGAAGGAGTGAAAGCCTTTGCGCGCGGATTCATTTCCGACGATGCCGGCATCACCGTGGAGGCCGAAGGAATCTTCATCAAACCGGCGTGGGCGCGAGCGGCCGAATGAAGTTCTACATCAGCAGCGCCTTCCTGAAAACCGCGGAGATCATCGAGATCGCCAAAGCCGCCGACGATCTGGGCTACGACGGCATCGGTATCCCGGACCACGTCGTCAACCTGGAAACCCTGACCACCCCGTATCCCTACACCAAGGACGGGCAACGACGCTGGCCGCCGTTCACCGACTGGCCCGATCCATGGGTTCTCGTCGGCGCGCTCGCGCAGGTCACGCGACGGCTGAAGTTCGTCACCACGGTCTACATTCCGGCCATGCGAAACCCCTACTCGGCGGCCAAAGCCATTGGCACCGCAGCGTTTTTGGCTTCCGGCCGGGTGGAGCTGGGGGTCGGGGTCGGCTGGTGCGAAGAGGAGTTCACCCTGATGGGGGAGCAGTTCGCGGCCCGCGGACAACGCACCGACGAAATGCTCGCGCTGATGCGGGAACTATGGAAACCGGGCTGGACGGAATTCGACGGCCGGTTCTACCGAACTCCGCGGCTGGAGATGCAGCCGACGCCCCCGCCGATACCGGTCTATGTCGGCGGGCTCAGCGACATCGCGTTGCGCCGCGCCGCCCGCTACGACGGCTGGATCGGGGACTTGATCAAGACCGACCGCGCGATCGAGGCCGCCGGCCGGCTGCGCGAGTTGCGCGTCGAAAACGGCCTGCCCGTGGAGGATTTCACCATTCTGACACCACTCACCGATGCGTTCACCGCCGCCGACTATCGGCGGGCCGCGGAGGCGGGAATCACCGGGATCCTCACCATGCCGTGGATGTTTTATACCGGGCCGGATGCCGGCCTGTCCGAAAAGGTGGACGCCATGCGGCGATTCCGCAAAGACCTGGCGCTGGACGGCTAAGACGGGCTAAGACGGCGCTGCCATCTGCCACATGGCCGTCTCGACCGGGCGGTACCCGGTTTGCCCGGCTTGCAGCGACAAGCGTAGGAGCGTGACTCTCAGCGGGGCGTCGACAACCCGAGGCGTTGCGGCACGGCGCGCCAAGGATGACTGCCCCGTTTCTGCACAATTAGTTTGGCGCCGTGACGCACTCCGCGACACTTAACCAGCTGCGACGACACGCCGAAAACGTGCGCGCTGGCTTATGTTTCGGCGCGAGGCGCGAATACCGACAGCCCGCTTGGCGATCGATGAGGTAATCGCCAAGCGGGCTGCTGTACCCGGGGTTACACGTCTCTAAACGTCGTAGTACAGCGCGAACTCGTACGGGTGCGGCCGGACGTTGACCGGCTCGATCTCGTTCTCGCGCTTGAAGCTGATCCACGTCTCTATCAGGTCGGACGTGAAAACGCCTCCCTCGGTGAGGTATTCGTGGTCGGCCTCCAGCCGGTCGATCACCGCGGCCAGCTGGGTGGGTGCCTGCGGGATGTTCGCGGCCTCCTCCGGCGGCAGTTCGTAGAGGTCCTTGTCCACCGGAGCCTGCGGCTCGATCTTGTTCTTGATGCCGTCCAGGCCCGCCATCAGCATGGCCGAGAACGCCAGGTACGGGTTGCCCGAGGAGTCGGGGCACCGGAACTCCAGCCGCTTGGCCTTCGGGTTGCTGCCGGTAATCGGGATCCGCACGCACGCCGACCGGTTGCGCTGGCTATACACCAGGTTGATCGGCGCCTCATAGCCGGGAACCAGCCGCTTGTAGGAGTTCACCGTCGGGTTGGTGAAGGCCAGCAGCGACGGCGCGTGATGCAGCAGACCGCCGATGTAATGACGGGCCGTGTCCGACAGACCGGCGTACCCGGTCTCGTCGTACATCAGCGGGCTGCCGTCCTTCCACAGCGACTGGTGGGTGTGCATGCCGGAGCCGTTGTCACCGAACAGCGGCTTGGGCATGAACGTGACGGTCTTGCCCGCCTGCCACGCGGTGTTCTTGACGATGTACTTGTACAGCTGTAGGTCGTCGGCCGCGTGCAGCAGCGTGTTGAACTTGTAGTTGATCTCGGCCTGCCCGCCGGTGCCCACCTCGTGGTGGCCCTTCTCCAGGCTGAAGCCGGCGTTGATCAGATTGCGCAGCATCGTGTCGCGCAGGTCGACGTAGTGGTCGACGGGCGCCACCGGGAAGTAGCCGCCCTTGGGGCGGACCTTGTAGCCGCGGTTGGGGCTGCCGTCGGCCTCGTTGGGTGCGCCGGTGTTCCACCACCCGGCGATCGCATCCACTTCGTAGAAGGAGCCGTTGGTGCGCGAATCGAAGCTCACCGAGTCGAAGATGTAGAACTCGGCCTCGGCACCGAAATACGCGGTGTCGGCGATGCCGGTGCTGATCAAGTAGTTCTCGGCCTTGCGGGCGACGTTGCGGGGGTCGCGCGAGTACGGCTCGAGGGTGAACGGGTCGTGCACGAAGAAGTTAAGGTTCAGCGTCTTGGCCGCCCGGAACGCGTCGATGCGCGCCGTTACCGGGTCGGGAAGCAGCAGCATGTCTGATTCGTGAATCGATTGGAACCCGCGGATCGACGAGCCGTCAAAAGCCAAGCCGTCTTCGAACACGCTCTCGTCGAAGAACGAAGCCGGAATCGTGAAGTGCTGCATAGTGCCGGGCAGGTCACAAAACCGGACGTCGACAAATTCGACGCCCTCGTCCTTGACAATTTTGAAGACGTCGTCGGGCGTCTTATCCGTCACAGAGTGCTCCTTTACTAGGTGATTCGCGGCCGACGGTATGGAGGAGTTATTGCCCGCCAGTCAACCCCGTGTTGCGCAGACGTTACGTGACCATACGCCCACCAACCGTCCCCGGTGTGTGTGCTAGTCCTATTGTGGGTCCTATGTGGGGCCATGGCCTGCAAGATCGTAACCGGTCAGTCGATGGGGTTGTCCGGGCCGTCCTGCGGGCGTCCCGGCGGGATGCGGAGCCAGCCGATCGGACCGGGCCGATGACGGCGGAATCGACCGGATATCCCGGCAAGACACTCGGTTTTCCGCGGACCGGTCCGGGTTCGCTGGCGCCGATGGGGCGCCGGCTCGGCGCGCTGTGCATCGACTGGCTGGTGGCGTACGGACTGGCACTGCTGGGCCTGGGCGCCGGCGCCTGGTCCCAGGCCATGCTGTCGTCGATGGTGCTGGTGATATGGCTGCTGCTGGGTGTTACTGCGGTGCGCCTGTTCGGATTCACCCCCGGCCAGTTGCTACTGGGTCTGGTGGTTGTGACGGTGGACGGCCGGCTGCCCGTCGGGGTCGGCCGGCTGGTGGCGCGGGGTCTGCTGATCGCGCTGGTGATCCCACCGCTGTTCGCCGACTCGGACGGGCGCGGGTTGCATGACCGGTTGACCGGCACGGCGGTGGTGCGGCGCTAAACACTTGATTTGTGCGGTTCCTCCTCGTGCGGCCGCGCCGCACGCATGGTCGCCGCACGGACAGCGCCCGGGTGTTCGGGGCTACTTGCCGCTATGCGCGGCTATTTGCGGCGCACGGTGCGCTGGACGCCACGCATCTTGCCGGCGTTGGGTAACGGGCCCTTCGGCAGGGCGCCGGAACCCGCGCGGGAACCCAGGGCGGCCAGACGCGATTCCAGGGTGTCCATCTGCTTGACGGTGATGTTGGCCGGAAGTTTGGTGAGGTGGCGTTCCAACTTGGCCAGCGGCACCTCGCCGTCGCCGTTACCGATGACGATGTCGTAGATCGGCACATCGCCGACCAGGCGAGCGGTGCGCTTCTTCTCCTGGGCCAACAGTGGTTTGACGCGGCCCGCCGACCCCTCGCCGACCAGGATGACACCCGGCCGGCCGATCACCCGATGCACCGCGTCGAAGTGTCCGGTGGTGGCCACGCCCGGGGTGACCCGCCACTTGCCCCGCAGGTTGTCCAGCACCCAGGCCGCGGCGCCGGTTTGACCTTCGGCTTGCCGGTAGATGCTGCGCTGGGCGCGGCGGCCGAAGATGATGAACGCCACCAGCGCCCCCAGCACCACGCCGAAGATGATCAGCGTGATCATGGTCAAGCCGCCGGCCCACACCCCGACGCCCACCGACACACCGACGATCAGCACGAACGCGCCGATCATGTACGGCAGCAGGCGCTTGTCCTCTTTGCGCTGGATGTTGAACGCCTGCCACAGCTGAGCGCGGCGCTGCCGGGCGGCGGCCCTGCGGGCAGCACTTGCCGCAGCTTTGGCGGCCTTGCTCTCAGCGGCTTTTCGGGGTTTTGCCATAGTCCTCAAGAATACGTACGCGCCGGCTAACGGGAGTCCGAGGCCGCCGAGCTGCGGGCCTGCCGGTAGAGCCGGCCCGCCCGGTAGGACGAACGCACCAGCGGCCCGGCCAATACCCCGGCGAAGCCCAGCCCCTCGGCGTACTGCGCGTACTCGACGAATTCCTCGGGCCTGACCCACCGCTCGACCGGGTGGTGGCGCGGCGACGGCCGCAGATATTGGGTGATGGTGACGATGTCGCAGCCGGCGCCATGGAGATCGGCCAAGGCGGTACGCACCTCGTCGGGAGTTTCACCCAGACCGAGGATGAGGTTGCTCTTGGTGACCAGGCCGGCGTCGCGGGCCGCGGTGAGCACATGCAGGCTGCGCCGGTAGGTGAACGCGGGCCGGATCCGTTTGAAGATGCGAGGCACCGTTTCGACGTTGTGCGCCAACACCTCCGGGCGGGACGCGAACACCTCCGCAAGCCGGCCGGCCTCGCCGTTGAAGTCGGGGATCAACAGCTCGACGCCGGTCTGCGGATTGAGCTCCTTGATGGCCCGCACGGTTTGGGCATACAGCCAGGCACCGCCGTCGGGCAGATCGTCGCGGGCCACCCCGGTGACGGTCGCATACCGCAATCCCATGGTGTGCACGCTCTCGGCGACCCGTCGCGGCTCGTCACGATCCAGGGTGGCGGGCTTACCGGTGTCGATCTGGCAGAAGTCGCAGCGACGGGTGCACTGGTCGCCGCCGATCAGGAAGGTCGCTTCCCGGTCCTCCCAGCATTCGAAGATGTTCGGGCAGCCGGCCTCCTCGCAGACGGTGTGCAGGCCCTCGCGCCGGACCAGGCTTTTCAGCTCGGTGTATTCCGGGCCCATGCGGGCCCGGATGCGGATCCACGGCGGTTTGCGCTCGATCGGAGTTTGCGCGTTGCGCACCTCCAGGCGCAGTAGGCGCCGGCCCTCGGGCGCGACAGTCATGTCGCTGATGCTACGCGTGCGACGGGGTGTTCACCGACGGGCAGGACACCGTCCAGAGCGTCGCACACGGCCTCGGCGACGGCCGATCGGACATCGTCAACGGTTACCTTGCGTCCGAGTTCGGCGGACAGCGACGTCACGCCGGCGTCGGTGATGCCGCACGGCACGATGGTGGTGAACGCACCCAAATCGCAGTCACAGTTGAGCGCGAACCCGTGCAGCGTCGTCGCACGCGTTACCCGCACCCCGATCGCGGCGACCTTTCGCGCCGGGCGCCCGGCGTCGGCAGCCAGCCATACCCCCGACCGGCCGTCGACCCGGCCGGCCTCAAGACCCAGGTCGGCGCACACCTTGATCAGCGATTCCTCAAGGCGCCGAACGTAATTCACCACGTCGAGCGGTTCGGCCAGCCCGATGATCGGATAACCGACCAGCTGTCCGGGGCCGTGCCAGGTGATCTTGCCGCCGCGGTCGGTGTCGACGACGGGGGTGCCGGCGGTGTCGTTCATGGGGCGTTCGTGCGGTTCGGTGCGCCGTCCGGCGGTGTAGACGGGCGGGTGTTCCAGGAGCAGCAGGGTGTCCGGTCCGCCGGCGACCCGGGTGTCGGCGAGTTCCCGCTGCAACTGCCAGGCATCCCGGTAGTCGACGGTCCCCAGCTGACGGACGTCGATCTGGGTCCGGCTCGACCGAATAGAACCAGCCACGATGACGAGGCTACTCGTGACCGCCGCAGCGGGTTCGTGGTCGCGCTGAGGCGACCCGGCGGAACCGCCGGTTGGATGCCGGGAAAAAGCGCTGTGCCGAGATAGTGTGCCTGCAATGAGCTTCATCGAAACCGTTGTCCGCGTGGGCATGGCGATCGACGGCCTGGGCGTCGCGGTGATCATCATCGGCGCTGTGGGCGCTATCCTGCTGTTCCTGTGCCGAGCGCCGCGCAATGCCGCCCGGGCATACCGAGAGTTTCGGGTACAGCTCGGGCGCTCCATCCTGGTCGGCTTGGAGCTTCTGGTGGCCGGTGACATCATCAAGACGATTGCCCTGAAACCCAACGCACAAAGTGTCGCCGCCCTGGCCGGCATCGTTGCCATTCGGACCTTCTTGAGCTTCTCGCTCACCGTGGAGATGACCGGACGGTGGCCCTGGCAGCAGAACAACAAGACGGATTCCGCGACGCCGGGCGAGGTCGCCGCAAAAGCCTAGGTCGCCGGTCCGACGGCACAATAAACCTCCGTTACCACGCGACCACGCATTCTTTCGCGTATTTATGAAGCGATGAAAGTCGGATTGCTGGTAGCGCCGATGCACCCGTTCGAGTCGTACCGGGCGATGATCGGCCTCGCCGAGGACGCCAACGCCGACTCCGCGTGGATTCCCGACCATTTGCTCGGTTGCGCGCATCCTGCCCTGTGGCCCGACATGGCGCTGGCGTCGCTGTCGCCCGATGCCGACGCCTGGTATGACCCGTTCGCCTGTATCGCGGTGATCGGCCGGGAATCGAATCTGTCGATGGGGGTGTGTGTCACCGACCCGATCCGCCGCCGGGCAGTCGATGTCGCACGCACGACGCTGACCTTACATCACTTGTGCCGCAATGGGTTCAGCTTGGGTGTGGGTGCGGGAGAGGCCGAGAACTTGGTTCCGTTCGGCTACGACTTCACAGCTCCGGTAGCGGAATTGGAAGGGTTTTTGGAAGAGCTGCGAGCGCTGCTGGACTACGGGATGACGGCCTCTGGGTCATGCGGCCGGATCGGTCTGCCGCTGCGGCGCGACGGCTTGGGTCCGCCGAAGGTGTGGGTGGCCGGACACGGCCCACGCATGTTGCGGCTCACCGGCGAGTACGGCGATGGATGGGTTCCGGCATGGCCGATGAGCCCGTCGAGCTATGGCGACAGACGCGACACCGTCGCCAAGTACGCCGCTCGGGCCGGACGTGCGATGCCGGAGTGTGCGCTGCATATCGCGGTGATCGTCGGCGAATCGCGGGACCATGTCGTCGAACTCATGGAACGTGATCCGCTCGGTAAACTCGGCGCACTGATGTGCTCCGCTGAGCTGTGGAGCAAGCATGGACTGAGCCATCCGGCGGGTGACCAATGCCGCGGCCTAGTGGACCTGGTCTATCACGACCTCGATCCGGAACTGCTTCGTGAGATTGCGCCTACCATCCCGTTCGAGCTCGTCGAGGAGTTCATGTTCGTCGGGAATGCCGCCGAGATCGCCGGCAGGGTCAGTGGCTACGCCGACCACGGCCTGGAACACGTGATCTTGGGTAATGCCACCGGAACCGTCGGCGGGATCGCCGAGATCAACGCCAACACCGGACAATTGCTGACCTTGGTGGCCGCTCTTCGTGAGCTGTAGCCACCGGGCTCGGTACCGCGGTTACTGCCCGCCGCCGGACAGCAGCTTTTGGCAGTCGACCGAGCGCATTTCCATCATCAGCGCCAGGTTCTGTTGTGGGTCGACGGGCGCATCGATGATGTGCACACCGCCGGCCGCCGCGGCCTGATCGAGTATGGCGCGGAACTTGGCGGGATCGTCAAGCCGATGGCCGGTGGCTCCGTAGCTGTGGGCGTACGCGACGAAATCCGGGTTGGCGAAGTCCACGCCGTAGCGTTGGTAGCCGTCGACCATCTGCTTGAGCGCGATCATGGCAAGGCTGCTGTCGTTGAACACCACGACAATCAGATCGAGCCCGAGGCGGACGGCCGTTTCCAGGTCTTGGCTGTTCATCGCGAAACCGCCGTCGCCGGTGAGCACCACTACCTTGCGTTCGGGATGAACAAGTTTGGCGGCAATCGCGGCCGGCAGGCTGATCCCCATCGATCCCAGCGCATGATCGATCAGCATGGTGTTGGGTTGGCGGGCGTTGAAGTTTCGCGTGGCCCACATCATGTGAATGCCGTTGTCGAGCGAGAGGATGTCCTCGTCGGCCATGAACTCGCGCAGGGTGGCGATCAGATGTCCCTGTTTGGCGGGGAACGAAGTGTCCGCGACGGAGCGTTTGATGCTGTCCTGCATGGCTTTTCCGAGGTTGCGGAAGCCGTTGTGATCCCACGCCGGGTTCGGGGCGAGCTGCGCGGTCAGTCGGCGCAGCGCGTCGGCCATCTCGCCGACCACCTGTACTTGCGGGAAATACGAGTTGTCCCCCTGGGCGGCAAAGGGATTGAGATGGATGACGGTGCGCCCGTCGTCGGGCTGCATGAACATGGTCGGCTTCTCCATCACGTCGTGACCGATGTTGAGCACGACGTCGGCGGACTGGATGGCGCAGTTCGGATAGTCGCCGGGCATGATCGAACAGCCCAGATAGTTCGGGTCGTCCTCGTTGGCGACGCCCTTGCCCATCATCGTCGCCACGAACGGGATCTGCGTCTTGGTGATCAATTCCCGTACCGCCGCCGCGACGGCGGGCCGGTTGGCGCGGGTGCCACCGCCCACCATGATCAATGGCCGGCTCGCGTTCTGGATCAGCTTGGCCGCGACCACGATGCTGTCCTGGGTGGCTACCGGAATGTCGCCGTGCCGGCACGGAACCAGCGGGCCCAGCTCGGTCTCCTGGGCTACATCGTCGGGCAGTTCCAGGTGCGCTGGCCCCTGACGGCCGCCCAACGCCGACATCATCGCCTGCCGCAGCAGCGAGCCGGCCATATGCCCGGACGGAATCTTGGCCGCGAACTTGGTGATGGGGCGCATCACGTCGACCACGTCGACAAGCTGGTATTGCCCCATGCGGTTGTCGCGCACCGCTTTTTGACCGGTGATGACCAGCATCGGCATGGCCGCCAGATAAGCGTGGGCGACCGGGGTGGTCAGGTTCATCGCCCCGGCGCCCAGCGTCGACATGGCAACAGCGAGCTTGCCGGTCAGGCGGCCGTAGGCCGCGGCCGCGAAACCCGCGGCCTGTTCGTGGCGGAACAGGACGAATGTGATCCGCCCGTCCTTGCGCAGCGCCTCCATGAAATGCAGGTTCTCATCGCCGGGAATACCGAACACATACTCGACGCCTTCGGCCGCGAGCGCCTCGACGATCTGCTCGCTGGTATTCGACGGCGGCATCAGAGCTCACCGCTGCCGTGGCTAAGCACCGCCTGCGGGTCTTCGGATTTCAGGCCCTCTTTCATCTGGTCCATCTTCTGCATCACCTGGCGCGCCTTGGTCAGGATCGTCTCGGCCTCGGCGCCGGGGATGACCACGGCCGTCGACCCCTTGGCGAAGATCACGTCGCCTGGTACCACCGTGACCCCGCCGACCGCCACCGGAACATCGGCCAGATAGGGCTGAATCTCATTGCCGCCGGCGCGCACCGTTTCGCCGTGGCAGTACGTCGCGAAGTTGTAGGTGCTCAGTTCCTCAAAGTCGCGCAGCATGCCGTCGGCGAGAATGCCTGCCATGCCCAGGTTTTCAACGCGACTGAGCTTGGTGCCGCCGCCGAGCGAGGTCTGCTGGTATCCATTGGACGCCATCACCAGGACGGCACCGTTGGCCTCATGTTCGGCGACGGCGCGGTAGATGGCCGGCCCGAGGCTGTGCTTCTGCGGATCCATCAGGTCCTTGCGTACCGGCAGAAAGGAGATGGTCACCGCCGGGCCGACGAGGACGCGATCCGGGTCGGGGCTGCGCAGTTCGATGATGTGCGCACGGTGTTGATGCGTCATCATCATCATCGCGTCGACGACGTCGGCGACGCCGAGACCAGCTACCAGTTCCATGAGTTGCATGACTTCGTCCAATCCCTTCTGTTAGCGCGCATTGTCGGTTTCACGAGGCAGCAAGCGAAGTAGCAGGCTCACCACCGGGATCATCCGTGCCATCGCGTTCGGCACCAGGTTTTCCAGTGAATCCCTGATGGCCGTAGCGATTTCGGCGTCCGGCAGGTCGGTGTTCCCCAGCGCGCCGCTGACTGCGTGCCCGCGTCGTCTGCCGTCGGCGATCACCGCGTCGATCGCGGCCAGCAGCGAGCCGTTGTCGTGCAGGGGTTGCAGGGCGGTGTAGTAGAGCACCAGCATGCCCGGCCAATGAGCAAGGTTTCTGGGCAGGCTGACCTGTAGGTCGCGCGCCCGGCCGCGGGCTCCGATCAGATTCACGATGCGTACCATTTCCGCGACATGCGGCGGCATCTTGTCCAGGTTCATCAACAGCGCACATGCGGCCGGCGGTGGCCGGCGGGGTGGCTGCTGAATCCATGGGCACGCGGGCGGGGTCAGGCCGTGCAGCCGGGCCCGGACGGCGCAGAACCCCACCAGGTTGAGCGGATTGCCGGTGTCATACCCGGAAAGTGTTGTGCGGATGACATTTTGGTCATCGGCTCCGATTCCGACGGATTGCAGCGCGGCAGCACTGAGTTGCGGTACCGGCGGCAACTCTTGCCCCTGGCGCAGCGCGTCGGCTTCCCAGTACACCGCGCCATTGGCATAGAGGGGTTTCATCGTCTCCCAGGTCCAGCGCAACGCACCGGGGATCGAGGCGAGATTACGCCAGATCAGATTGACGAAAGTCATTCCGAGCGTTTGGCGGATGTCGGCATAGAGGTCCGCGATTTCCCCAGTGGCCGCGGCCTCGCTGATACTGGGAACCGGATCTCCGGAAGACCGCATAACGCTGGCTTTCAGACTAAATCGCTGCCGGTTCAGTCTGGCATGTTTTCGCGCATATGCTTGATCGCGAGCTTCATGGCCGCTTCCTTGACCTTGTTGCGTGCCATCATCTTTGCGTTATGTTCGGCGATGTTGATGGTGTAGGGGTTCGCTCGCAACAGCTTTGCCGCAAAGAGCAGGTTGAGCGCGGTCAGCTCGGCGTTCCGGCGCACGTACGGGGACAACTCGCCGCCGGCCTCGATGTAGCTGGCTCCGGGTCCGGCGTCACCGACCCAGTACACGTCGGTATTGGGTGGGACCGTCGCGCCGAAGTGCAGGAGGTTGGCGAACGTGTTGGCCACACAGTCATGGCTACCGTCCTCGTTGCCGGTGACCACGATGCCCGCCACCGACCCGTAGAGCGGGAACTGTCCGGTCCGTTCGCACATCACCGTCTTGGTGGTGCCGTCGAGCCGTTCGATCACCCGCTGCATCAGCGACGACCGCACGCCCATCCAGATCGGCATTGCGGCCACGATGATGTTGCAGCGCTTGACCTTTTCCAGGATCGCCGGCCACTCGTCCCCGTCGCCCTCGTCGTTCATCACCCCGGGCTTGATGTTGTAGTCGACGACCCGGACGATCTCGGTTTCGATGTCGGGTTCGTGAGCCCGTAGACGCTCGATCAGCAGATTGCACAGCGCCTCGGTGTTCGAAACTTCGGGTGCATTTTTCAGGGTGCAGTTCAGAAAGAGCGCGTAGAGCGGCCCTTCCTTTTTCAGGTCGTGGAATACCGACGTCGCCACGCGTTTCTCCATTTGTTGGCCGCTGGTGGAATTTCGATGAGACCGCAAGCGAAGAGTACACGAATGGATGTGTATCGGAAGGGGATACGCCGAGCAAAAAACAGCTGAGCGCTAAGCGTGGTCGCGCCGCGCGGTGGCGTAGCGCAGGGCTTCGCCAATTGTGTTGTGGTGGAACTGAAAACCAGTTTCTTCCAGTGCAGCCGGGATGGCGCGCTGACCGCTGAGCAGTACTTCGTCGGCGAACTCCCCGAGCGCGGCGCGCACCGCGAACCCGGGCAGCATCAACGGCGTCGGGCGGTTCAGTGCCCGGCCGAGCGCGGTGGTGAACTCGGCGTTGGTCACCGGCGCCGGCCCGGTCATGTTCACCGGCCCGGACAAGTCGGGGTTGGAGATGGCGAACAGCAGCGCCCGCACCTCGTCCTCGAGGCTGATCCACGACATGTACTGACGGCCGCTACCCAGCCGCGCCCCCAGGCCCACCGAGAATGCCGGCCGCATCGGGCGCAGCGCGCCCCCGGCCGGAGCCAGCACCAGCCCGGTGCGGGCCAGCACCACACGAGTGCCGGCGTACTGGGCAGGCAGCGTGGCGGCTTCCCAATCAACACACAGCTGGGCCAGGAAACCCCCTCCGGCTGAGTCGTTTTCGTCGACGACGCGGTTTCGGGTGTCTCCGTAGTAACCCACCGCGCTGGCGTTGATCAGGGTGCTGACACCGGCGTCGGCGACGGCGGCGGACAGCACCTCGGTGGGCGTGATCCGGCTGTCCCGCAGGTTCTGTTTGAACGCCCCCGACCAGCGGCGCCGGCCGATATTGACGCCGCACAGGTTGACCACGGCGTCGACGCCGGTGAGTACGTCGGGATCGAATTCGCCGCTGTCGGGATTCCAGTGCAATTCTTCGGAACTCGCCGGTGTCCGGCGCACGATGCGAAGCACCGTATGGTCGGCGGCGCGAAGCGCGGCGGCCAAAGCCGAGCCGATCAAGCCGGACGAACCCGCTATCGCGACAACCGTCTCGGGCACCGTTTCATCTAGCCTTTCTCGGCCCTTCTTGACGGCCCATCACAGACCCAGGTCTGCTTCGAACGCTCCCTCTTCCAGACGGTGCTTGATGGTGCTGAGGAAACGTCCCGCATCCGCACCGTCGATGAGGCGATGGTCGTAGGTCAGCGGCAGATAGCACACGGAGCGCACGCCGATCGATTCGTTGCCGAAGGAGTCGACGATCACCCTGGGCCGTTTGACGATCGCTCCGGTACCCAACATGGCGGCCTGCGGCGGCACCAATATCGGCGTGTCGAACAAGGCACCCTGGCTGCCGATGTTGGTGATGGTGAACGTGCCGCCGGACAACTCGTCGGGCTTCAAGTTGCCCGAGCGCGCGCGGGCGGCGATGTCGGCAATCGCGCGGGCCAGCCCGGCCAGCGACAAGTCGCCGGCGTTGTGGATGACGGGGGAGAGCAGACCCTGCTCGGTGTCGACGGCGAACCCGAGGTGCTCGGCGTCGTAGTAGGTGATCTCCTTGGTCTGCTCGTTGTAGCTGGCGTTGATGTTGGGATGAATCTTGAGGGCGTCGATGACCGCTCGGGCGAAGAACGGCAGGAAGGTCAGATTCACCCCCTCCCGTTCGGCGAACGCCGCCTTGGCCCGGGCGCGCAGCGCCACGATCTTCGTCATGTCGACTTCGTGGGTCTGCGTGAGCTGCGCCGTCGCCTGCAAAGACTCGCGAGTCTTGTTGGCGGTGATCTGGCGGATCCGGCTGGCCCTCTGCGTGGTGCCGCGCAGATGCGCCAATACGGGGGCGGGGGCGGACGGGGCGGCGGCTTTGGCAGCCGGCGCAGGGCCTGGAGCCGGCGCCTGCGCGGCTGGTTTCTGCTGTTCTGCCGCGGCCAGCACGTCCTGCTTGCGGATCCGGCCGCCGACGCCGGTGCCGGTCACCTCGGCGAGGTCGATGTTGTGCTGTGAGGCCAGCTTTCGCACCAGTGGCGTGACGTACGGGGTGCCTTCGGCTCCGCCTTGGACCGCGGGCTGAGATGGTGGCGCTTCGGCCTTCGGCGCGGGCGCGGTGGCGGGTTTCGGCTCGGGTTCCGGCTTGGATTCGGGAGCGGGCCTGGCGGCCGGCTCCGGCTTGGGTTCGGGAGCGGGTTCGGCTTTGGGTTCAGGCTCGGCCTCGGGTGCGGGTGCCGGCTTGGGTGCGGCCGGCGCGGCGGCTTGGGAGCCGGTGCCGATCCGCGCCAACTCACCGCCGACCTGGACGACGTCGTCTTCCTCAGCGGTGATGCTGACCAGAACGCCGGCCACCGGTGACGGGATCTCGGTGTCGACCTTGTCGGTGGAGACCTCCACCAGCGGGTCGTCGACTCCGACCGAATCTCCGACCTTCTTCAGCCAGCGAGTCACGGTGCCTTCGGTGACCGATTCGCCGAGTTCGGGCATCAGCACCGGTGTGGTGTCGCCGGCGGAAGCCGACGGCTGGGCGGGTTCTGATACCGCCTGGGGTTCCGGTTCGGGCTCCGGCGCCGGTTGGGCCTGGGAGGCCGGCTCGGCCTTACCGGGACCCGAGGCTTCCGGTTCCGGTTGGGAGGGCTTCTCGTCGCCGCCGCTTTCCGACGCATCGCCGATGATGGCCAGTTCGCCGCCGACCTCGACCGTGTCGTCCTCCTGGGCGATGATCTTGGTCAGCACGCCCGCGGCCGGCGAGGGGATTTCGGTGTCGACCTTGTCGGTCGACACCTCGACGAGGGGCTCGTCGATCTCGACCGTGTCGCCTTCCTGCTTGAGCCAGCGGGTGACGGTTCCCTCGGTGACGCTCTCACCGAGTGCCGGCATCTGGACTGAGAAGGCCATCTCTGTTGACTCCTCGATCGGTCGTCGGTCGGCGCAAACCGACCTCTGGCTTACCACACAGTCGTGCACCGGGTGCGGAACCCAAGTAGATGTCAAAACCTATCCTGTCACTGCCGCCCGGCCGGCACGCATTCAGGGCGCGGCGCCTTCCGGCGGCAACGGCGGCGGTGCGGCGCCCTTGCTACGGTGTGGCCACTGGTAGGCGAAGCAAGTCGCAGGTGAGACGGAGGTCCGATGCCGGCAGCACAACAGGCACCCCAGCGGTTCGTCGACAGCGCGGACGGTGTTCGTATCGCGGTCTACGAAGACGGCAACCCCGACGGTCCGGCGGTGGTGCTGGTGCACGGCTTTCCCGACTCGCACGTGTTGTGGGACGGCGTGGTTCCGCGGCTGGCGCAGCGTTTCCGGGTGATCCGCTACGACAACCGCGGGGTCGGCCTGTCGTCGGCGCCCAAACCTGTCTCGGCCTACACCATGGCTTGTTTCGCCGACGACTTCGCCGCCGTCATCGACGAGCTGAGCCCGGGCCGGCCGGTCCACGTCATGGGCCACGATTGGGGCTCGGTGGGCATCTGGGAGTATCTGACCCGCCCCGGCGCCGGGGACCGAGTCGCCTCGTTCACCTCGGTGTCCGGCCCGAGTCAGGAACAGTTGGTCGATTACGTCTGGGGCGGGCTGCGCCGGCCGTGGCGGCCGCGACGGTTTCTCCGGTCGCTCGCCCAGGCGCTGCGGTTAAGCTACATGGCGCTGTTTTCGGTGCCGATGTTGGCGCCACTGTTTCTGCGGGTGGCGCTTTCGCTCGCGGCGGTTCGCCGCAACATGGTCGACAACATCCCGGCCGACCAGATCCACCACTCCGACAACCTGCCCAGCGATGCCGCTCGCTCGGTGAAGACGTATCCCGCCAACTACTTTCGGGCTTTCTCCCGGCAGCGGCGCAGTCGCGGCATCACCGTGATCGGCGTCCCGGTGCAGCTCATCGTCAACACCCAGGACCCCTATGTGCGGCCCTACGGCTACGACGAGACCGCGCGCTGGGTGCCGCGACTGTGGCGACGAGACATCAAAGCCGGCCACTTTTCCCCGATGTCGCACCCGCAGGTGATGGCGGCCGCGGTGCACGACATCGCCGACCTCGTCGAAGGCAACCCGCCCAGCCGCGCGCTGCTGCGGGCACAGGTCGGCCGGCCACGCAAGCACTTCGGTGACATCCTGGTGGCCGTCACCGGGGCGGGCAGCGGAATCGGCCGCGAAACCGCACTCGCGTTTGCCCGCGAGGGTGCCGAGGTGGTGATCAGTGACATCGACGAGGCCACGGTCAAAGACACCGCCGCGGAGATCGCGGCACGCGGCGGCGTCGCCCATCCGTACGTGCTCGACGTGTCCGAAGCCGAAGCGGTCGAGGCGTTCGCCGAGCAGGTCAGCAGTCGACACGGCGTTCCCGATATCGTCGTGAACAATGCCGGCATCGGCCAGGCGGGCCGGTTCCTGGACACTCCCGCCGAGCAGTTCGACCGGGTGCTGGCCGTCAATCTCGGCGGCGTGGTCAACGGTTGCCGTTCCTTTGGCCGTCGCCTGGTCGAGCGCGGCACCGGGGGACACATCGTCAACGTGTCGTCGATGGCCGCCTACGCGCCGTTGCAGTCGCTGAGCGCCTACTGCACCTCCAAGGCGGCCACGTACATGTTCTCCGACTGTTTGCGGGCCGAACTCGACGCCGCCGGCATCGGCCTGACCACCGTGTGTCCCGGCGTCATCGACACCAACATCGTTGCGGCCACCCGCTTCGACACGCCGGTCGGAAAGGGCGAAGAGCAGGTCGAAGGCCGGCGCGGCCAGCTGGACAAGATGTTTGCGCTACGCCACTACGGGCCCGACAAGGTTGCTCACGCGATCGTGTCGGCGGTCAAGAAGAACAAACCCATCCGCCCGGTAGCGCCGGAGGCCTACGCGCTGTACGGCATTTCCCGGGTGCTGCCCCAGGCGCTGCGCAGTACCGCCCGCATGCGGGTTATCTGACCTCTCCCACGCTGGTATCTGCGGCCTGAGAACGCCGCACCGCCAGCGCGCCGGCTATCCCGATGACCCCGATGACCACCAGCGGGATGGTCCACATGCGCCGGCTCGATACCGCCGATTCACATTGAGCTACGAAGTCGGTGTGCGGGATGACCTGGTTGAGGATCGGGATGTTGGCGCCATTGCTGTCGTTGGCGTTTCGCGCCGCGGACAGGTCGGTGGCGAACCCGTTTCCGCAGGAAATCGAACCGCCGTTGCTGTTGGACACCGACACCGGCACCAGCAGGCCGATGACACCGGCCACCAACAGCACGGCACCCACCGCAATGATCAACCGTCGCAGAGTCACAATTCGGCCTTCCTCGAAGTTTCCGGTCGCTGATCGGGTTAGCCGCTGGATCGCGCGGCTAAACCTGCGGAGTTTGCTAGCCGGTCGCCCGGCGCGGCCTCGGCATTAGTTCCGGGCGCGGCGGGTATCCGCTGGGATCACCTACAGTGCGAAAGGACCCGCTCATGACAGCGACCGGAGAACTGATCGCGACCCGCGACGTGTCGGCATCCTGCGACGATGTCTGGGGCGTGCTCGCCGACGGATGGACCTACAGCCAATGGGTGGTGGGCAACAGCCGCACTCGCGCGGTCGACTCACACTGGCCGCAACCGGGTGCGGCCATCCGGCACTCGATAGGGATCTGGCCGTTGGTGATCGACGACCAGACGGTGGTCGAGAGCTGCGCACCCGGCCAGGAACTCGTCTTGCACGCCGGACTGGGCTGGTTGGGTGCCGCCCGGATCACCATGCGGCTGCATGAAATTCCGGCAGGATGCCGGCTCGACATGATCGAACTGCCGGTACAGGGGCCGATCGGGCTGATGCCTGATCGACTGGCTCTGGCCGCCATCTATCCACGCAACCGTGAATGCCTGTTGCGGCTGGCGGCCATGGCGGAGCGCTTCGAGCCCAGTCAGGTCAGGTAATCATGGCCCGCGCTTGCGACGCGGTCGACGCCGTCGTTATCGGTGCCGGACATCACGGGCTGGTCGCCGCCGCGATGCTGGCCGACGCCGGCTGGGACGTGTTGGTCCTGGAAGCCCAGCCCGAACCGGGTGGCGCGGTGCGCAGTGCCGAGCTGACGCCCGGCTATGTCACCGACCTGTTCAGTTCCTTCTATCCCATGACGATCGCTTCGCCGGCCATCGCGGCGTTGCAGCTGGAAGACCACGGGCTGCGATGGTCGCACGCGCCCGCGGTGGTAGGTCATCCGCGCAGTGCGACCGACGACGACCCGCCGGTCCTCTACCGGGACGCGGCTCGCACCGCAGCGGAGTTCGAACGTCGCCAGCACGGCGACGGCGAAAACTGGTGGCGGGTGCTGCGACTGTGGGAAAAAGTCAAGTCACCGCTGCTGGATGCGATGTTGGCGCCATTTCCGCCGCTGGGCCCGATGATCCGGCTGCTGCTCAAGCTCGGTACTGCCGACGCCGTGCGGCTCGCGCATCTGCTGGTGCAGCCCGCCAACATCATGGTGGACCGGATGTTCGCCGGTGAGGCGCCGCGACTTTTGTTGCTGGGCAACGCCATGCACGCCGACGCTCCGCTGGATGCGCCGGGAAGCGGCGCGTTCGGCTTTCTGCTGATGATGCTGGGCCAGGACTGCGGCTGGCCGGTGCCCGTCGGCGGCTCTGGTCAGCTGACGTCGGCGCTGGTGCGCCGCGCCACCTCCGCGGGTGCGCGAATCGAGAGCAACCAGAACGTTTCTCGCATCCACGTCCGCGGTGGCCGTGCGGTGTCGGTGACCACCACCGGAGGACGAACGGTTCGGGCGCGACGGGCCGTCGTCGCCGATGTGACCGCGCCGCGACTGTTTTGTGACATGCTGCCCGCGGATGCGGTTCCCGGCGGCTTGCTCCGGGAGATCCAGCACTACGTCTGGGATCCGCCGGTGGTCAAGGTCAACTATGCGCTCAACGGTCCCATCCCGTGGCGATCGGAGAGGTTGCGGCAGCCGGGCACCATCCATCTTGGGGCCGACGGGGACGGGCTGGTGCGCTGGATGGCCGACCTGAACACCCGGGTGGTGCCCGAGCATCCGTTCCTGCTGCTGGGCCAAACCACCACGGCCGACCCCACCAGATCGCCCGCCGGAACCGAAAGTGTTTGGGCCTATACGCATCTGCCGCGCAACGTGGCCGACGACGGTTCGGCGGAGCAGCTGGCCAAATCGATCGACCACGTCATCGAAAGGCATGCTCCCGGGTTCGACGCCCGGGTGCTCGACCGATTCGTGCAGCGGCCGTCGGATCTGGAAGCCAGTGACGCCAACCTGCATCTCGGTGCGCTCAACGGCGGCACCGCTCAGTTACCGCAGATGCTGATATTTCGTCCGGCTCCGGGACTGGGCCGCGCCGAAACCCCAATCGAGGGACTGTATTTGGGTAGCGCTTCGGCTACCCCGGGTGGCTCCGTGCACGGCGCATGCGGACGGAACGCGGCGCTGGCCGCGCTGGCAGCCGCCGGCCTGACCGGCTGGCCGCGGCGCAAGCTGAGCCGCGCGGTGATCTCGCTGCTGACCAAATAGCTGAGGGTTCAGCCGTTGTCGCTGATGTCCTCGAGCACCGCGACCATGGTCCGGGTCGGCACACCGGTGGCACCCTTGGGCGTGTAGCCCCACGCGCTGCCGGTGTTGTAGGCGGGGGCGGCCACGTCGATATGCGCCCAGTCCACCGAGTCGGCGACGAATTCCCGCAGGAACACCCCGGCAACCAGCATGCCGGCGAACCGCTGACCACTCACGTTGGCCAGGTCGGCCACCGTGGATTTCAGGTCTTCTTTGAGCTCATCGGGCAGCGGCATGGGCCAGCCGTTTTCGCCGACCCGCTGCGAGATCGCGGCGACGCGATCGCGGAACTCGTCGCTGCCCATCACGCCGGGGATACGCGCGCCCAGTGCCACCGTCTGCGCACCGGTCAGCGTCGACGTCTCGATCAGATAATCCGGGTTGTCCTCGCAAGCCCGAACGATCGCGTCGGCCAGGATCAGCCGGCCCTCGGCGTCGGTGTTGAGCACCTCGACGGTCGTTCCGCCGTACTGGGTCAGCACGTCGCCGGGGCGCTGCGCCGTCGCCGAGGGCATGTTCTCGGCGATCGGCACCGTGGCGATCACGTCGATCGGCAACTGCAGCCGCGCGGCCAGCGTGACCGTGGCGATCACCGCGGCGGCCCCGCCCATGTCCGAGGTCATGTGGTGCATCGACGCGGCCGGCTTGATCGAGATCCCGCCGGTGTCGAAGGTGATTCCCTTGCCGACCAACGCGACCTTCTTGGCCCCCTTCGCATTCTTGGCCAGCCGCGACCCCCGATAGATCAGCCGCACCAGGTGCGGCGGCCGCGACGAGCCCTGACCGACACCGATCACACCGCCGTAACCGGCCTTCTGCAGCGCCTTCTCGTCGAGCACCTCGACCTCGAGTCCGGCTGCCTCGCCCAAAACCCTTGCCCGCCTGGCTAACTCGGCAGGGTACAGGTGGCTCGGCGGCGTGTTCACCAAGTCGCGCGCGGTGGCGACGGCGGTAGCCACCGCCGCGGCATGCGCGCTGTCCTTCTTGGCGTCCTTGGCCGTGCTCAGCACCGTGATCTTGCGCAGCCCTTCGTCTTTGGGTGCGGTTTTGGCGCTGCGGAAAGCGGTGAACCGGTAGCTGCCCAGGATCAGCCCTTCGACGGTGGCCGAGCAGACGCCCTCGCCGGGCAACTGGGCCAGCGTGGTGATCACCGCCGGCGCACTGCCCAGCGACCGCGCGGCCACCCCGGCGGCCCGGCGAATGATGTCCGACGGCCACTCCGACCGCGGCTTGCCCAGACCGACCGTCAACACACTGCCCACCGGCAGCGACGGCACGACCAGCCGGTGCACCTGCTCGCCGGCGCCCGTGGCCTGCAGTGCGCGCAGGCCGGCCTCGATCTCGGCGACCGCGTCGGCGCTCAGGAACGGCTCGGCGACGGCCACGAGCGCTCCCGGCGTCTCGTCGTCACCGGTCGAGACGACCGGCACGATCAGTACCGCAGAACCCGCACCGCGCTTCGGCAGTGACGTGGCAACGTTGACGGTGGGGCTGTGGTAACCCGGTTCGGTGGTCACGCGCAATTACCCTACGGGACTTGGCCCGTCGGCGTCGCGGGCCCGCAGCTCGAAGGCCGTCACCGGGGCGTCGAAACCCTTCAGCGTCAACGGGCCGTGCGCGGTCGCGGGCCAATCCGGCAATTTGTTGTGGAGCTCGCTCGCGGCCAGGATTTGTCCCGGTGCCGCAACGGCCACGAGTCGCGCGGCGAGGTTGACCGGGCTGCCGAAGTAGTCGCCGTTGATGGCTAACACGGTGCCGTAAGCAAGCCCGGCCCGCACCTGCAGGTCGGCCTCGCGCGCCCGCGGATGGTGGACCAGATCAACCGCCGCCTGCACCAACCGCTCGGGTGTCGGGCTCACCCACATGACCGCGTCGCCGATGAACTTCACCAGCCGGCCACCGTCGGCATGCACCACGTCGGCGACGGTGGCGCCGAACTCGGTGAGCAAATCCTGCAGCTGCGCGGGTGTGAGCATCTGGGTCAGCGCGGTGAAGCTGGACAGATCCGCAAAACCGATGCCGCAGGTGACGCTCGCCGACGTGTCCTGAACGACACCTTCGAAATACGTGCGGGCACTGGTCAGATGATGCCGGTGAACGACGTCGATCAAGTTCCCGATCCGGGGGACGAACTCGGCGATGGCCCGGTACGCCTGCGCGGTGGCGAGCTCGTCATGGGTGTGGGTCATCTGGATGTCCGGCATGCCGGCGCGGATCATCGTCGACTCGGCTTCGGCGAGCCGGGCCATCGCGGTGCCGACCACCCGCAACAGTCCGTACGCCCCGTCCTGACCCACCACCGCTTTCAGCGCCACCCAGGTCGCCAGCGCGTCGACGTCGGCCTGGCTCAACGCCGGAACATCGGGACCGGCGACGGTAAGGCCGAGGAGGGCCCAGACGCGGGCGACCTCCTCGGCGGACAACCCGAGTTCGGCGGCCGCCGACTGCACGGTATGGATGGGAGGCCCCGACCATTGCAAGACATCACCGGCAAGACCGAACAGCCGGCCGCGGCGCTCGGCTTCGGCCATCTCGTCGACGGTGAAGCCCAGTGCGTCCAAGTACTTGATCAGGTCGGCGCGCCCGCGTAGATCAGCGATTCCGGCAGCTTCCAGCGCTTCGAAGTCGAGGGAGTCGGGAGAGTCGGGGGAGTCGGACACCTACCCAAGTGTGCCAGCAGCCGACGCGGATTAGGGTGTGTCGTCGTGACCGATGAGCTGCAGCATGGACCCCTGGAAGACCGGCACCGCGCGTTGGGCGCCAGTTTCGCCGAGTTCGGCGGCTGGCTGATGCCGGTGTCGTATGCCGGGACCGTCAGCGAGCACAATGCCACCCGCACCGCCGTCGGCCTGTTCGACGTCAGCCACCTCGGCAAAGCGCTGGTCCGGGGACCGGGTGCGGCGGAGTTCGTCAACTCCGCGCTGACCAACGACCTGCACCGCATCGGCCCCGGTAAGGCGCAATACACCTTGTGCTGCAACGAATCTGGTGGCGTCATCGACGACTTGATCGCCTATTACGTCGACGACGACGAGATCTTCCTGGTGCCCAACGCCGCCAACACCGCCGCGGTTGTCAGCGCATTGCAGGCGGCCGCCCCGGGCGATCTGGCGATCACCAACCTGCATCGCTCCTATGCCGTATTGGCGGTGCAGGGCCGGCGCTCTGCCGACGTGCTCACCGCATTGGGCCTGCCGACCGACATGGATTACATGGGTTATGCCGATTCGGCGTATTCCGGAGTCCCGGTGCGGGTGTGCCGCACCGGCTACACCGGCGAGCACGGCTACGAACTGCTGCCGCCCTGGGAGGCTGCCGGTGTGGTGTTCGATGCCCTGGTGGACGCGGTGTCCGACGCGGGCGGCCAGCCCGCCGGTCTGGGAGCTCGCGACACGCTGCGCACCGAGATGGGTTATCCGCTGCACGGGCACGAGCTTTCACCCGACATTTCGCCGTTGCAGGCTCGCTGCGGCTGGGCGATCGGCTGGAAAAAGGATGCGTTCTTCGGCCGCGACGCACTGCTGGCGGAGAAGGCGGCCGGGCCGCGGCGGCTGTTGCGGGGGCTGCGGATGGTCGGCCGCGGCGTGTTGCGTCCGGGTCTGACGGTGCTGGTCGGGGATACCGCGGTTGGGGTCACCACGTCGGGAACGTTTTCGCCCACATTGCAGGCCGGCATCGCGCTGGCGCTGATCGATACCGATGCGGAAGTGCCGGACGGCGGGCAGGTCACCGTCGACGTTCGCGGGCGCGCGGTCGACTGCGCCGTGGTGCCCCCGCCGTTCGTCGAGGCGAAAACGCGTTAGCGCCCACTCGCGTGCGGAAAACCCTTCGTACACCGATAGAATCGGCGCCATGACCAGCGGGTCCCTACAGTTCACCGTTACGCGCGCGGCGAGTCCGGCAAGCGATGCACAGCGCGTAGCGATCCTGCAGGACCCCGGTTTCGGCAAATACCACACCGACCACATGGTCTCGATCGACTACACCGAGGGCACGGGCTGGCACAACGCGCGGGTCATCGGCTATGGCCCGATCGAACTGGACCCCTCGGCGATCGTGCTGCACTACGCGCAAGAGGTCTTCGAAGGCCTCAAGGCTTACCGCTGGACAGACGGCTCGATCGTGTCGTTTCGGGCCGAGGCCAACGCCGCGCGATTGCGTTCCTCGGCCCGGCGGCTGGCGATCCCGGAATTGCCCGACGAGCTGTTCATCGAATCGCTGTGCCAGTTGATCGCCCTCGACAACGCCTGGGTTCCGCAGGCCGGTGGCGAGGAGGCGTTGTATCTGCGGCCGTTCATCATCGCCACCGAACCCGGCTTGGGCGTGCGGCCCGCCAAGGAATACCGCTACCTGCTGATCGCCTCGCCGGCGGGTGCCTACTTCAAGGGCGGCGTCAATCCCGTCAGCGTCTGGGTGTCAACGGAATACGTCCGAGCCAGCCCCGGCGGTACCGGCGCGGCCAAGTGCGGCGGCAACTACGCCGCTTCGCTGCTGGCTCAGGCCGAAGCCGTCGACAACGGTTGCGACCAAGTGGTGTGGCTGGACGCGGTCGAGCGCCGCTATGTCGAAGAAATGGGCGGGATGAACATTTTCTTCGTGTTCGGCAGCGGCGGATCGGCCAGGCTGGTTACCCCGGAGCTGTCCGGCTCGCTGCTGCCCGGCATCACCCGGGATTCGTTGCTGCACTTGGCGACCGATGCCGGCGTGACGGTCGAGGAGCGCAAGATCGATATCGCCGAGTGGCAGAAGAAGGCCGCCGTCGGCGAGATCACCGAGGTGTTCGCTTGTGGTACCGCCGCAGTGATCACCCCGGTGTCGCGGGTGAAGTACGGCGACGTCGAGTTCACCATCGCCGACGGCCAGCCCGGTGAGCTGACCATGGCATTGCGTGACACGTTGACCGGGATTCAGCGGGGCACCTTCGCCGACACCCACGGGTGGATGTCGCGGCTGGGTTAGCTGGCCGCGGCTGCGGCGGCGACCGGCCGAACCGGCTCGGGTTGCCAGCTGGCCGAGGCCCGTCGGGTCGGCCGGCGGCGGGCGGAGCCGTCGCAATCTCCGAGAAGGACCAGCTTTGGTACGCCGGTCTGCGGTCGCGAGGATCGATCGTGCGCCCGGTCGTCCATTGGCCCGGGTGCCCGGACGGCCGCGAAAGCGGCAACCAGGGACAGCGCCAGCACAACGACGACCGGCCAGACGGTGGCGTGTTTTTGGGCGATCATGCCGAGGACACCGCCCAGCAGGGTGAACGTGATCGCGAGCAACGTCGCTCCGAAGCCGATCAGCGTCGCGCGGTGCTGCTCGGCGGCGAACTCGCTGATCCAGGAAACCGACGCGGCGGATACGGGTTGGGCGGCCAGCGTCGCCAGCAGGAAGACCGTGCCGTACGCCCACAGGTGGTACCACTGGCCGGACAGCTCCGCCGCGATGCACACCAGGGCGGCGGTCGTGCTGCACAGTGCGCTGCCCAGCAGCATGCCGCGCACTCCGAACCGACGGTAGATCTTGCGCCAGAACGCCGAACCGACGACCAGTCCGACGCTGGACAGGACCACCAGCACATGCAAACTGCCCATCTTCTTTGCGGCGCGCAGGCTGTAGAAGGTGGTTCCCAGGCAGATCGGGGCGAACAGCAGATACGTCATCGCGTACTGGCGAAACCACGGCTGGGCCTGGGCGACCGCGAAACCCTGTCGATAGATTTCCCGAAGTGGCGGGCGGGTGGTGGTGGACGCGGACCGCATGGGACCCACGAGCAGCGCAGCGACGCTGGAAGCAATCAGAGCCAGGGCACCCAGCCACAGCAGATCACGGTAGTGGGCTATTTGATCACCGCTGGCCAGCATGGGCGCTATCAGCAGCATGACGCCGGCGGCCAGCGTCGATCCCGCGGCACCTTGAGTCAGGAACAGTTCGCCGCGGCGTCTTGCGGGCAGCTTGCTGGAGACCATGTCGGTATAGGCGACAGTGGCCACCGCGATGACAACTCCGGCGGCGGCCGTGGTCAGCAGAAACACCGCCGCGGCGTAGACGCCGGTCCATGGGATTACCGCATCCCAGATCAGCAGCGCAGCCACCGTCGCCGCGGTCGCCGCCAGCAGCACGTGGCGCATCCGGCCGGCTCGCTGCAGGATCGCCGGCGACGCCGAATTTCCCATGATCAAGCCGATGCTGTACGCCGGAAACAGCATCCCGGCCGCCCAGGTGATGCCCTGATGTGCGCAGATGAAGGGCAGCACCACGGCGCTGTTGCTGAGTTGCATTCCGGTGGTGTAGAAAGTGCCCTGGGTCACCAATCGCCCGAACGGGCTGGTCCGCGCCGAAGCGGCAGCGACCGGCCTGGTCGACGGTGATAACGGCATGTCTGAAGAGGTTAGGGCTGCTAAGCGGCCGAGACAATCCTCCGATCGGCCACAATTAGGGGAAACGCTTGTCCACCGATTGGGGGACGTCGCGAAGGACTAGAGGCGGGCCAGTGCCGCCAGCAATAGCGCACTGACCGTCGTCGTCAGTTCGATCGCCGCGCCGATCACGTCACCGGTGACACCACCGAACCGGCGCACGCAGTGCGCGACCAGGACGGCACCGCACAACACCGCCACCAGTACCGCAACCGGCCCGTGCCATGGCCGTGGACCCGCCGGTAGCGAAGCCGCGACCAGCACAGCGAGCCACGCCGCGACCACGGCCGCCGGCTGGGTATCGGCGACGCGCGCACCCAGGACGCTGCCTTCGGCGGCCGGAACCGACCGGCGACAGGCCAGCACCGCGGTGATCCGGCCGGCGAAGACTGCCACGATGACACCGGCGGCGCCCAGCGCCGGGAGGGCCAGCCCCTGCAGCGTGATGACCAGGACGACGGCCGCCACCCCGAACGGCCCCGAAGACCCGTCGCGCATCACGGCAAGGGCGCGCTGCGCCGGGCCGTAGCAACCCAGGCCGTCGGCCGTATCGGCAACGCCGTCGATGTGCAGGCCGCGGGTTACCGCCAGCAACACCGTCACCGCCAGCAACCCGGACAACGGGCTGGACGGCCCGAAGACCACTGCGCCGGCCCAGGTGACAGCGGCGGCCAGGCCACCCAGCGCCGCGCCGACCACCGGTAGCGCCGTCATCGCGCCGCGTCCCATCGGAGCGGCCCGGGAACTCGGCATCCGCATCACCGTGCCGAAGGCGAAAGCTGTTGCCAGAGAACGGATCACGGCCAGGCCGGGCCGATACCGGAGGTGCGGGGACCGGACACGCCGGCCTCGGTGAAGGTGGCCATCGACGACAGCGCGGCCACCGCGGCGCGCAGCACCGACAGCGCAAGCGTGGCGCCGGTACCCTCGCCCAACCGCATCCGCAGGTCCAGGATCGGATCCAGCTGCAGCGCCGTCAGGGCCAGCTGGTGACCCGGTTCGGTGGACCGGTGACCGGCCTGCCACCACTGCCGGGCGCCGGGCGCCAGGCGTTCGGCGACCAGAGCTGCGGACGTCACCGCCATGCCGTCGAGCAACAGCGGGGTCCGCCGGACCGCGGCCTGCGCGCAAAATCCCGCCATCGCCGCCAGATCGGCGCCACCGCAGCAGCGCAGCAGCCCCACCGGGTCGGGCAGCACCGGCCGCGCCCGGAACAGCGCATCGCGCACCGCGGCCGTCTTGCGGGCCCAGCCGGCGTCGTCGATCCCGGTCCCGAACCCGACCACCGCGACCGGTTCGGTGTCGGTCAGCGCCGCCACCAGGACTGCCGCTGCGGTGGTGTTCCCAATTCCCATGTCGCCGGCGATGAGCAGATCTGCGCCGGCGTCGACCTCCTCGTCGGCGATCTGCTGGCCGGAGGCGATGGCGCGGGCCGTCTCGTCGGCGGTCAATGCGTCTTCGGTGCTGATATCGCCGCTGCCGCGGCGCACCCTGTAGGCGCCGATCCGCTCCGACACCGCATCAGAATCCACCGCCAGGTCCGCCACCCGCACCGTCGCACCGGCTACGTCGGCCAACGCGTTGATCGCCGCCCCGCCGGCGTCGATATTGGCGACCATCTGGTCGGTGACTTCCGGCGGGTACGCCGACACCCCCGACCGGGCGACGCCGTGGTCACCGGCGAAAACGACCACCCGGGCGCGCTGGAACTGTCGCGGCGGACAGTGGCCCTGGCAGGCGGCCACCCACACCGACAGGTCCTCGAGGCGGCCCAGCGCTCCCCGCGGTTTGGTCAGGACGTCCTGTCGGGCCCGTGCGGCGGCTTCGGCATCCGGGTCGGGCGGCGATATCGGCGCGAATCCGATCATGTGCGTGACGGCTTGATCGGGACGGCCTGCCCGGCCACCACCAGCACCTGATCGCAGACCGCTGCCATTCGCTGGTTGAGGCTGCCCAGCTCGTCGGCGAAGCGGCGCGCGGATGCGGTTGCCGGCACGACGCTCAGCCCGACTTCGGGGCTGACGAGCACCAGCGTCGACTCGAAGGCGCTGACCGCGTCGAGCAGGCCTTGGACGGGAGCGGCCACGGATCCGTTGTCCCAGGCCCGATGACGGTCCAGGGTGCCGGTCAGCCAGGCGCCGAGGTCGTCGACGAGTGTCGCAGCGTCCGGTGACCGCCGCAACTGGGTGATGGTGTCGTCAGTTTCGACGGTCGACCAGTGGCCAGTCCGGCGTTCGCGATGCTTGGCGACCCGTTGCGCCCAGTCCTGCGCCC
Organism: Mycobacterium innocens; assembly: GCF_900566055.1. Classification (GTDB taxonomy): domain Bacteria; phylum Actinomycetota; class Actinomycetes; order Mycobacteriales; family Mycobacteriaceae; genus Mycobacterium; species Mycobacterium innocens. The sequence goes on along the minus strand of NZ_UPHQ01000160.1, from coordinate 9,040 downwards.
AGGCTGGGTCGGACTCGGTGACCGGCGCGGGCGCCAGGTAGCGGACCGGGTGGCCGGGTGTCAGTGAATCCGCGATGGTGTGCTCCGCCCAGCGGGATTTGCCCGACCTGATCCCGCCGAGAACCAGTGTGCGCATGCGTGGTCAGCCAGCGTTCCGGCGCTAACCGATACTGGCTCCGCGCTCCACCTGGGGGCGCGGTGCCCGCATCCGGCGCATCTGCGACGCCCGGCCGGCAGCGTAAAGGCCGAGTTTCCAACGGCTTTCGGTGTTGTTCGGGAACTTCGCGTCGACCCGCCTGCTCACCTTGCGACCCAACATGATTCCGTCGAGGGTCATCAGGGCCATCAGCACCAGCATCGCGGGCGACATGTAGAGCTGCAGCTGCGGGACGGCGAACATCACGAACAGCAAAGCCAGCGCCGACGGCATGAACAGGCCCAGCAGACTAAAGCGCCGGGCATCGACCACATCGCGGACATAACGGCGTATCGGGCCCTGGTCGCGCGGGAGCAGATAGGCCTCCTCGCCGGCCATCATCCGGTCGCGGCGTTCGCTCATTCGGGCCCGGCGGGCAGTGCGTTCGGCCCGGCGTTCGGCGCGGCTCAGTTTCGGGCCGGACAGCGACTTGCGCCGGGCCCGCGCCTCGGCGGCCGTCATCGGCGCCGGGACGACGGGGCCTTTCTTTGCGCTGCGCCTTGCCTCGCTGCGCTTGGGCGTCGGCCGGCCCTTGGGTCCGGTTGCTCGCGACCCGCGAGAAGTTGCGGGCTCGGCCAGGGAACGGGTCTGCGCCCCCTGGCCGTCCTCAGCCTTCGCCGAAACCTCGGCACCTTCTTCGTGGCCCTTCTTGCGGCCCAGCAGCTTCACAGTCGACAGGTTACTGTGCGGGCGGCCGGCGCCGGGGAATTGTGCTGCTGTTACCCAGCGCCAGCATCCGTGTTAGTCCTACTCTTGCTTGTAATGGACGGCTCGTCTGCTTCGGATGCTGCTGCCGATGCCCTCGGGCCCGGCCGGATCCAGCTGCCCGCGATGCGGGTACTGGTGGCCCCGGACTGCTACGGCGACAGCCTGTCCGCGGTGGATGCCGCCGCGGTGATCGCCACCGGCTGGACCCGCTCCCGGCCGAACGACACCTTCATCGTGGCTCCGCAGTCCGACGGCGGGCCCGGTTTTATCGAGGTGCTGCAAAGCCGCTTCGGGGAGTCCCGGCTGCTGCGGGTGTCGGGGCCGCTGGACACCGACGTGGACGCCGCATGGATGTTCGATCAGGCCTCGGCAACCGCCTACCTAGAGTGTGCGCAGGCCTGCGGCCTGTCCCTGCTCAGTGGTCCGCCAACGACCGAGACCGCGTTGACCGCACACAGCAGGGGAGTGGGCCAGCTCATCGCGGCGGCACTCGCGGCCGGGGCGCGGCGCATCGTGGTCGGGCTGGGCGGCAGCGCGTGCACGGACGGCGGGTACGGCATGATCACCGAACTCGGCGGCCTGGACGCCGCCCGCCGACGGCTCGCCGGAGTCGAGCTGATCGCCGCCTCCGACGTGGAATACCCGCTGGTGGGACCATGGGGCGCGGCCAGGGTGTTCGCGCCGCAGAAGGGCGCGGACGCGGCCACCGTCGCCGCACTGGAGGCCCGTCTCGAGGCATGGGCGGTGGAACTGGACGCGGCCGCCGGTCGGGCAGTGAGCGCCGAGCCCGGTGCGGGTGCCGCCGGCGGCATCGGCGCGGGTCTGCTCGCGCTCGGTGGCCGATGCGAGTCCGGTGCCGCGATCATCGCCGAACACACCCACTTGGCCGACGACCTCGCCGAAGCACAGCTGATCATCACGGGTGAGGGCAAGTTCGACGAGCAGTCGCTGCACGGCAAGGTCGTCGGCGAGATCGCGGCCGCGGCCCGCCCGCTGGGCATTCCGGTGATAGTGCTGGCCGGGCAAGTGGTCCTGGATAAATCGACGATCCGATCGTCGGGCATCATGTCGGCCTTGTCCATCGCCGACTATGCGGGTTCGGTGCGGTTGGCACTGGCTGATGCGGCCAATCAGCTGATGGGTTTGGCGTCGGAAGTCGCCGCGCGACTCGGGAATCCCCGGCCTGCGAGGTACCGTTAGTAGCAGTGGGTTTCCCGACACGGGGCCGGGCTGACACGACAGCCGGAGAGCCCACCTAACGATGAGGCATGTAGGAGAAGCAATGACGGTGCAGAACGAGCCGACCGCCAAGACCCATGGCGTGATCCTGACCGAGGTCGCTGCCGCCAAGGCGAAGTCCCTGCTCGATCAGGAGGGGCGTGACGACCTGTCGCTGCGGATTGCGGTGCAGCCGGGAGGGTGCGCCGGCCTGCGCTACAACCTGTTCTTCGACGACCGGACGCTGGACGGCGACCTGACGGCGGAGTTCGGCGGCGTGACGTTGACGGTCGACCGGATGAGCGCGCCGTATGTGGAAGGCGCGTCGATCGATTTCGTGGACACCATCGAGAAGCAGGGCTTCACCATCGACAACCCCAACGCGACGGGGTCCTGCGCGTGTGGGGATTCTTTCAACTGACCCGACCGAAGTTAGGTCTACCGGGCCGGGATCATCCCGGCCCGGTCAATATTGCCCGGCCGTGCGCAGCACGTAGGAGCAGACCAGTATCTGCCCGCGCTGGAAGAGTAGCTGCGCGATGCCCTGGACCTGCCCCTTCGGCGGGCCGCCGGTGGCAGGCGTCACCTGCATGGTGAACAGCACCTGGGCCTGGTATTGCGACCAGTACACGACTTTGTCGATCGACGTGACATCGGCCTGGGAGAACTGCTTACGGAAGGCGTCGCTGCTCAACTTGGCCAGGGCCTGATCCGACCGCCGGTCCTTCACCCCGTCGTAGATCCCGCACAGCGCGTTGCGCACGATGACGTCGACATCGCGATGCTGGAGTGCGTTGAGGTAGCCCTGAATCGCCGTTTTGGCCGATGCTTCCGTGAAGGTGCCGCCGGTGTTGGCCCCGTTGGTGCGAACCCCGTACACGATTGCCGCAGTCAACGCACCGACCAAGGCGAGGGCCAGCAGGGTGCCGATCAGCAGCCGCTTCGGCCGTCGCCTCGGATAGGAGCCCGGCATGCCGGGATAGCCCGCCGCCGGGGCGGGGGGAAAGGCGGGTTGTCGGTCGGCGGCTTCATGAGGGTATTCAAGAGGCTCATCGGGCCCGGTCGGCGGGTACGGTCGGACCTCTCGGGCTCCTTCGGTGCCGACGGCAGGGTTCGGCGGGTGCTGACCGGCCATCGTGGTTCTCCTACGGTGGTTGACGGAACGACATGTGGGCTTGTCGCCCGGCAGCGGATTCCGGCAATGAGGTGAGTTCCCTAGGGCAGGCTAGCGCAACACCTGCCGTCGGCTGTCGACGCGACGGGGCGGGCCGCGGCGCCGATAATTGTGAGAGGCTAGACGACCTTACGGACCAAGGACGGAGATTTTGTGACGATTGCGGTAACCGGTTCGATTGCAACCGACCATCTGATGCGGTTTCCCGGCCGATTTTCCGAGCAACTGCTGCCCGAACACTTACACAAGGTGTCGCTCAGCTTCTTAGTCGACGACCTGGTGGTGCACCGCGGCGGCGTGGCCGGGAATATGGCCTTTGCCATCGGCGTGCTGGGCGGTGACGTGGCGCTGGTCGGCGCGGCCGGCGCCGACTTCTCCGATTACCGCGACTGGCTCAAAGCCCACGGTGTCAACTGTGATCACGTCCTGATCTCCGACACCGCGCACACGGCGCGGTTCACCTGTACCACCGACGTGGACATGGCCCAGATCGCATCGTTCTATCCGGGGGCCATGTCAGAGGCCCGCACCATCAAGCTCGCCGACGTGGTGTCGGCGATCGGTACTCCGGAGCTGGTCATCATCGGCGCCAACGACCCCGAGGCGATGTTCTTACACACCGAGGAATGCCGCAAGCTGGGGCTGGCCTTTGCCGCTGATCCCTCCCAGCAGCTGGCTCGGCTGTCCGGCGAGGAAATTCGTCAGCTCATCGGCGGTGCCAGCTACTTGTTCACCAACGACTACGAATGGGACCTGCTGCTGTCGAAGACCGGCTGGACGGAGGCCGAGGTGATGGCCCAGATCGACCTGCGGGTGACCACTTTGGGCCCCAAGGGGGTGGATGTGGTGGACCCGGACGGCACCACCATCCACGTCGGCGTGGTCCCCGAAACCAGCCAGACCGACCCCACCGGGGTCGGCGACGCGTTCCGAGCCGGTTTCCTGACCGGGCGCAGCGCCGGGTTGGGCTTGGAGCGGTCCGCGCAGCTGGGTTCGCTGGTCGCGGTGTTGGTGCTGGAATCGACCGGCACCCAAGAGTGGCAGTGGGATCACCAGGCAGCGGCGTCCCGGCTGGCCGGTGCATACGGCGACGAGGCGGCCGCCGAGATCACGGCGGTGCTGGCTTAGCCCCGCGAGCAGACGCAGAGTCGCACACGGAAGGTCTTCCGCGTGCGACTCTGCGTCTGCTGGCCGTCATAACTGGACCGGATACTGCGGCTCTCCGATCTGCGGCACCACGCTGTGCTCGACAAAGATCGCATGCCACAGCATGAAGATCAGCACGGTCCACAGCCGGCGGCTGTGATCGCTGGCGCCGGTCCGGTGCTCATCGAGCATCCGGCTGACGGCGCCCAGGTCGATGAGATGTCCGGCCCCCGACGAGGACACCATCTGATATGCCCACTCCAGCAGCTCGCCGGCGCGTAACCAGTGCCGGATCGGCACCGGGAAGCCCAGCTTGGGCCGGTGCAGCACGTGCGCCGGAACAATGGGCTCCAGCGCGCGCCGCAGCGCGTATTTGGTGGTGGTGCGGGTGATCTTGGCCTGCAGCGGTAGCCGCGAGGCCACCGCGAACACCTCGGGGTCCAGGAACGGCACCCGCAGCTCGAGCGAATTGGCCATCGTCATCTTGTCGGCCTTGACCAGGATGTCGCCGCGCAGCCAGGTGAACAGGTCGATGTGCTGCATCCGGGCCACCGGATCCCAACCGGCCGACTGCGCGTACACCGGCGCCGTGACGTCGGTATGGGTCCAGTCCTCGCAGAAGCCGGGCAGCACGTCGCGCAGCTGCGCGTCGGAAAAGCTGCGGGCATTGCCGTAGTAGCGCTCCTCGAGTGTCAGCGAGCCGCGGTGCAGCAGGCTCTTACCGCGCATGCCCTCCGGCAGCGGCTTGGAGGCTTTCCCCATCGACCGTCGCAGCCGCCGCGGCAGGTAGTCGAATGGTTTCAGCGACAGCGGTTCGCGGTAGATCGTGTAGCCGCCGAACAGTTCGTCGGCGCCTTCCCCAGACAACACGACTTTGACGTACTTACGGGCCTCCCGGGCGACGAAGAACAGCGGCACCAGCGCCGGATCGGCTACCGGTTCGTCGAGATACCAGACGATTTCGGGCAGGGCGGCCACAAACTCCTCGGCGCTGACCACCTTGGCGACGTGGCGCGCGCCGATCGCCTCGGCCGAGGCCACCGCGACGTCGAGCTCGGAGAATCCCTCTCGTTCGAAACCGGTGGTGAAGGTGATCAGCCGCGGATTGTGCCGGATGGCCAGGGCGGCGATGGCTGTGGAGTCGATGCCCCCGGACAGAAACGAGCCGACGGTCACGTCGGCCCGCATGTGCTTGGCCACCGAGTCCTCCAGCACCGCGGTGATCTCGTCGTAGCGCGCCTGCTCGGTGTCGGGCGTGATCGGGGTGGCGGCAAAACGCGGCATGAAGTAACGGGTGATCTCCGGCTCTCGCCCGGGCCGAATCCAGGCGTAACACCCTGATTCGAGCCGGCGGACCCCGCGGTGCAGTGTCTCGGGCTCCGGCACGTACTGCAGCACGATGTAGTGCTGCAGCGCCCGGGGGTCGATTCGGGTGTCGAATCCCAGCAAGTCGACGAGGTCGAGCAGGCATTTCTTCTCGCTGGCTACCGCGGTGCCGCCGGCGCCGGTCGCCAGGAACAGCGGCTTGATGCCGAACGGGTCGCGGGCGCAGAACAATTCACGGGTGACGGTGTCCCACAGCGCGAAGGCGAACATGCCGCGTAGCCGCTTGAGCACGCCGGTGCCCCAGTGGTGGTAGCCGGCGACGATCGTCTCGCCGTCGCCGTCGGTCGCGAACACAGCGTCGTGCCGGGTGCGGAGTTCGTCGCGCAGCTCCAGGTAGTTGTAGATCTCGCCGTTGAAGACCAGCACGTACCGCTCCGGCGCCTCCGGCGGCCCCCACCGCAGCGGCTGATGGGAATGGGCGATGTCGATAATGGACAGCCGGTTGAACCCGAAGATCACCGATCCGTCGGCGTCCGGGTCAACCCAGGTGCCCGGCTCGTCGGGGCCACGGTGGCGCATCAGGTGCGACGCGCGGGCGATCGCGCTGTCGGCCTCCGTGGCGCTGCGGGCAGCAGCGTCGGACCCCTGGGTCTCGGCAGCGCCGGCCGGAGCCGCGACGAAGGCCAGCAGTCCGCACACGGCGCCCCAGTATGCCGCACGAGGCGCTGCTGTCCGGGCGCGGCCGGCGGGTAATGGTGATCGAGACCGGATCTCGCGCTCGTCGGTTCACGATGTGGCGTTCCCAAAGGTGCCGTATCGCGCCGGCTGGTCGCCACCGCGGGCGGGCTCGCGCACCGTCTCACGCAATCCGGCGGTGCCCCACCGCGGGCCAGGGTAGCGGCACCGTCGGTCGTTTTGGCACGCATCGTCGCCTGCGCGGGCGGCGTGGTCTACGCTGCGTAGTATTCGAATCCGAGTTAGCCGACGATTCCCGCCGGAAGCGGCGCCTAGCCCGAGTCGGCCCAGCTTGTGCTACAGGAGGCGCAACGTGACACTTCGCGAGCCAGGTCGTTCGCATTGCTTGTCGCAGGGCAATTCTGAGATCCGTTCCCGCGGTCGGCGGCGCGGAGCGCGCGGGCTCACCCCACGTCTGCGGCTGGCGGCACTGACGGGGGCCCTCGGCGCGCTGGCGATCACCCTGAGCGGTTGCAGCTGGTCGGAAGCGCTGGGTCTCGGCTGGCCCGAGGGCGTCACCCCGGAAGCCCACGTCAACCGGGAGTTGTGGGTCGGTGCGGTGATCGCCTCCTTGGTGGTCGGGGTCATCGTGTGGGGTCTGATCTTCTGGACGGCAGTCTTTCACCGAAAGAAGCGAAGCGACGCCGACTTTCCTCGACAGTTCGGCTACAACATGCCCCTTGAGCTGGTGCTGACCGTCACGCCGTTCCTCATCATTTCGGTGCTGTTCTACTTCACCGTCGTCGTGCAGGAGAAGATGCTGCACACCACCAAAGACCCGGAGGTCGTGATCGACGTCACGGCTTTCCAATGGAACTGGAAGTTCGGCTACCAGCGGGTCGACTTCCATGACCACACCTTGACCTACGATGGCGCCGACGAGGCCCGCAAGCACGCCGTTGAATCCAAGCCGGAAGGCAAGGACGCCCACGGTGAAGAGCTCGTCGGGCCGGTTGCCGGGCGTAACACCGAGGACCGCAGCTATCTCAACTTCGACAAGATCGAGACGCTGGGCACCACGATCGAAATTCCAGTCCTGGTCTTGCCGGCCGGCAAGCGCATCGAATTCCAGCTGAACTCGGCCGACGTGGTCCATTCCTTCTGGGTGCCCGAGTTTTTATTCAAGCGTGACGTGATGCCCAATCCGGCGGCGAATAATTCGGTCAACATTTTCCAGATCGAGCAGATCACCAAAACCGGAGCGTTCGTCGGCCATTGCGCGGAAATGTGCGGCACCTACCACGCCATGATGAACTTCGAAGTTCGCGTGGTGGCCCCCAACGACTTCAAGGCCTACTTACAGCAACGTATCGACGGCAAGACCAACGCCGAAGCCCTGCAGGCGATCAACCAGCCGCCCCTCGCCGTGACAACCCATCCGTTCGACGCCCGCCGCGGTCAATTGGCCCCGAGCCAAGGTTAGGACACTGCAGAATGCATATCGAAGCCAGGCTTTTCGAGTTCGTCGCCGCGTTCTTCGTGTTGTGTGCGGTGCTCTACGGTGTGCTGACTTCGATGTTCGCCACCGGTGGGGTCGAGTGGGCCGGCACAACCGCGCTGGCGCTGACAGGCGGCATGGCGCTGATCGTGGCCACGTTCTTCCGATTTGTGGCCCGTCGGCTGGATACCCGGCCCGAGGACTACGAGGGTGCCGAAATTAGCGACGGCGCGGGGGAATTGGGGTTCTTCAGCCCGCACAGCTGGTGGCCGATCCTGGTTGCGTTGTCCGGCTCGGTGGTGGCGACGGGCGTCGCGCTATGGCTGCCGTGGCTCATCGTTGCCGGCGCGGTATTCGTCCTGGCCTCGGCGGCCGGACTGGTCTTCGAGTACTACGTCGGACCCGAGAAGCACTGATCAGAGCCGGAAAGGTCACAATCAGGGCATCAGTTGATCGGTGGCCAGTTAGCCGCGACTTCTGTGCCCTGCCCGGTTGGGTAGGGTTTGCGATACACAGTGAGAATCCACCGAGCGCACGCGCGCAAATGCAGCCGCGGAGCCCAGCGCTCTGGTGAGGCAGTTTGGACGGGGTAGGCAAACATGAGCGGGCCGAATCCGCCGGGACGGGAAAATGAGGAACCCGATTCCGCCGGCGATTCCAGCGCCGAACTGGAAGCCTTGGGCGACACCGGTGACGAGCTGGCAGCCGGTGCCGAGGGCGGAGCGCTGAAACCGCTTGATGATAGTGGCCACTTCGACGCGGCATATCCCACGGGGGAGACCGAAGCATACTCGCGTGCGTACTCGGCGCCAGAGTCCGAGCAATTCATCAGCGGGCCGTATCTGCCGGCCGATCTCAGTCTTTACGACTACGACAACTACGACGACGCATCGGACGCCGACGACGAACATGGCGCTCCGCGCTGGCCATGGGTGGTCGGGGTTGCCGCCATATTGGCCGCCATCGCCCTGGTGGTTTCGGTGTCGCTGCTCGTCACCCGCACCGGATCCCAAAGACTGGCCAACCCGGCAACTACCTCCTCGTCGGCGCCGGCGATACAGGACGAGATAACGACGACCAAGCCACCGCCGCCACCACC
>NZ_UPHQ01000159.1 GCF_900566055.1 Mycobacterium innocens | reverse complement strand
CACCACCTCCGCCGCCACCACCGCCGCCCACCACCGAGATCCCGACAGCGACGGAGACGCAGACCGTGACCGTGACGCCTGCGCCCCCGCCACCAGCGACGACCACGGCGGCACCGCCTCCGGCGACGACGACGGCGGCGGCGCCACCGCCCACAACCACCACCACCCTGGCTGGTCCGCGACAAGTCACTTATTCGGTTACCGGCACCAAGGCGCCCGGTGACATCATCTCGGTGACCTACGTCGACGCTTCGGGGCGCCGAAGGACGCAGCACAACGTGTACATTCCATGGTCAATGACCGTCACACCGATCTCACAATCTGATGTGGGCTCGGTGGAGGCATCCAGTCTTTTCCGGGTCAGCAAACTCAACTGCTCAATCACCACGAGCGACGGGACGGTGCTGTCATCGAACAACAACGACGCACCGCAAACGAGCTGCTGATGCTTGGCAGATACTCCGCATACCGGCGCGGGCCGGACGGCATCGTGCCTCCAGCTGTCGTCGACCGCATCCTGATCGGCGCGTGTGCGGCGGTCTGGCTGGCGCTGGTCGGCGTAAGCGTCGCCGCAGCGGTCGCGCTGGCCGACCTCGGACGAGGCTTTCACAAGGTGGCGAGAGACTCGCATACCACCTGGGTGTTGTACGCCGTCATCGTCATCTCCGCGTTGATCATTGCGGGGGCAATTCCGGTGCTGTTGCGGGCTCGCCGCATGTCGGGGGCCGAGGCGGTGGCGAGGCCGGCGCCGCCACGTGCGCTTGGCAGACCGCCGGCCGGGCCCGGGAAACCCGCGGTGCGCACGGTCGGCGGCTCGACCCGCCGCGACCAAGTCCGGGCATTCGAGGCGGCTGCCGAGCGGTCCGGTGAAGCGGTGGATCGCATCTGGTTGCGGGGAACCGTCGCGCTGACCGGTGCCATCGGCACCGCCTTGATCGGTGCGGCGTTGGCAACATATCTGATGGCCGTCGGTCACGACGGCGCATCATGGGTCAGCTACGGGGCGGCGGCGGTTATCACCGCAGGAATGCCGGCGATCGAGTGGTACCACGTCCGGCAGCTGCGCCGCGCAGTCGCCGAGCGATAACCGGACCCCGGCAACCGGCAATCGCCTGGTCCTCTCTTGACCGGTGATCCCGGCGTGGCACGTCCGACAGCCACCCGGGTAGCCGGTCCGGCGTTGCGCAGTTAGCGCAGCTAGCCGGGCCGCGGATCCGCGACGAGTGCGCACTTGCCGCTGGCCGCGTCGGAGTAGTTCCGGTGTCCAGGCTGGGCGACGGCCCGACCCTGAACCGTATCGGCGCAGGGCCGGGCCTGGCTCGCGGCTGTCTCGTCCCTAGTGCTGGCTGTGCTCGTCGTTGGGCGAGCCGGCGATGCTGTCCTGGTATTCGCGTAGCGCGGTCAGTGCACGTTGCTCGGCGGCATGACCGGCCTCCCGCAGCGCCGCGTCCTCTGATGCCGGATCGGCGGACAAGAAGCTGCCACTACCCGGCGCGCCGGCCGAGCCCAGCTTGTTCATTCGCTTGGGAACAGCAGCGCCCTGGTACTCCAGCGGTAGCGGATGTCCGTGGTCGTCGACCGGGCCGAGCGGCTGGTGCAGCTCGATGTAGGCCCCATGCGGCAGCCGCTTGATGATGCCGGTCTCGACGCCGTGCTCGAGCACCGCCCGGTCACTGCGCTGCAGTCCGATGGACCACCGGTAGCTGAGGAAGTACACGAACGGCGGAAGCACCACCATGCCGATGCGGCCGATCCAGGTCGTCGCGTTGAGCGAGATGTGGAACTTGAACGCGATGATGTCGTTCATGGCGGCCAGGGTGAGCACCATGTAGAAGGCGATCGCCATCGCGCCGACCGCGGTCCGCACCGGGGCGTCCCGTGGCCGCTGCAGCAGGTTGTGATGCGCGTAGTCGCCGGTGAACCGCTTTTCCAGGAATGGGTAGACGATCAGCAGCACAAAGATCAGGCCCATGATCAGCGCCACCCACACCGCCGCGGGAATGGTGTGGTGCCAGAAGTAAAACTCCCACGGTGGCCAGATACGAGCCAGCCCCTCGGTCCACATCATGTAGAAGTCGGGCTGGGAGCCGGCCGACACCTGTGACGGCTTGTACGGACCGAGATTCCAGATCGGGTTGATCTGTAGCAGGCCACCCATCAGGCCCAGCACGCCGACGATAGCGGCGAAAAATGCGCCGGACTTGAATGCGAACACCGGCATGACCCGTACGCCGATGACGTTGTGCTCGGTCCGGCCGGGGCCCGGGAACTGGGTGTGCTTCTGGAACCACACCAGTGCCAGATGCAAACCGATCAGCGCCAGGATGATTCCGGGCAGCAGCAGAATATGCAGCGCATAGAGCCTGGGAATCAGGATGGTGCCCGGGAAATCGCCGTCGAACAGCGCCCAGTGCAACCAGGTGCCGATCACCGGCATGCCGAGCGTGATCGACGAGAGTGCTGCCCGCAGACCGATACCCGACAGCAGGTCGTCGGGCAGCGAGTAGCCGAAGTAGCCCTCGAACATAGAGAGGATCAGCAGCAGCGACCCGATGACCCAGTTGGCCTCACGGGGCCGCCGGAACGCGCCGGTGAAGAAAATCCGCGCCAGGTGCACCATGATCGCCGCGGAGAACATCAACGCGGCCCAGTGGTGGATCTGGCGGACGAACAACCCGCCCCGGACTTCGAACGAGATGTCCAGTGCCGTTTCATAGGCGCGCGACATCTCGACGCCGCGCAACGGTTGATAGACGCCGTTGTAGGTGACCTCGGTCATCGACGGGTCGAAGAACAGCGTCAGGTACACGCCGGTGATCAGCAGGACGATGAAGCTGTACAACGCGATCTCGCCGAGCAGGAACGACCAGTGGGTCGGGAAGACCTTGTTCAGTTGTCGGCGCAACGCGGCCGAAGGGTGATACCGGGTGTCGACGTCCTCGGCTTGACGGGCCAGCACATCACCGATTTTCGGAGGACGGAGATTTGGACTCATGATGTTGTGCGCTCCCAGAATGCCGGTCCGACGGGCTCGACGAAATCGCCATTGGCGACGAAATATCCGTTGGAGTCGATAGTGATGGGCAGTTGCGCCAACGCGCGGGCCGCCGGGCCGAATATCGGCTTGGCGAAGTGCAGCGCGTCGAACTGCGACTGGTGACACGGGCACAGGATTCGGTAGTTCTGCTGTTCGTACAGTGATGCCGGGCAACCCAAGTGCGAGCAGACCTTGGTGTAGGCGAAGAACTCGCCGAAGTTGAAGCTCTCCTGGCCTTGACGTTTGACCATTTTGCCCAAATCGCTTGGCTTGATGCGGATGAGCATCACCGGATTGCGAATTCCCATCGCGATGGCCTGCAACTTCTCGTGCGATTCCACGGTGGTGCCATCACCATCGGATTCCCGCCACGGGAACACCGTCTCCATGCCGCCGGCGTCCATATCCTCGGGGCGCATTTTGATAAACGGTGGCCCGTCGTCCAAACCGGTGGCCCGCGCCAGAAAGATCGTCTCTCCCTTGTAGCGCGGGGTCCAGCCGGAGGTCCACAGCTCGGCCTTCATGCCCTCGGCGGTGGGGACGACCGGCTTCCACGGGTTCTTGATGAGGCCGCCGGCAAACGCAACCAGGGTGCCGAGCCCGAACGCGCCCAATCCCATGCCCAAGGACAGCCCGACGAGCTTGCGGCGCCGGATGGTCGAGCTCTCGAAGGCGTCGGTCAGATTGGCCACCACCGTCTTGCGGTCGATCTCGCGAGACGCGCCGTCGTGCCGGTCCTGGATCGTAATCTCTTCGGGGATAAAGCGTTTCTGGAACAGCACCGCCCCGATTGCGATTGCCAGGATGGACAGCCCGAAGGTCAGTCCGTATAGCGGGGTGGCAAGGGAGTACAGGAAGCTTCCGGACTCTCCCGTGGCTTTGTACTGCCACGGCCAGAAGAGGAAAACCAGCAGCAGGGCGAGTCCGAATGCACCGCCCAGCAAAAGCCAGACCGCCACTCCGCGCTCGGCGCGTTTCTCGGCCTTGGTGCCCTCGACCGGCCAGCGGGGTTCCTTGTAGGCGATCTGGACGCCGTCGAGCTTGCCGCCCAGGTCGAGCAGCTCCTGCTGCGACATCGCGGCCAGCGCAGCCTCGTCCGGCTCATGGGCCGCGCCCGGGCCCTTGTCGGTGTCCGAGCCGACGTCGGTCTTGGCGTCGCCGGTCACGGGAGAGCCGTCGCTCATGATCGCGCCCCAATCCACAGTGCCAGCCCGATGGCGGCGACCATGCCGATGATCCACATCGCCATGCCCTCGGGCGCGGGTCCGAATCCGCCAAGTCCGTAGCCACCCGGCGACCGCTCCTCGGCGACGGTCCGCACGTAGGCGATGATGTCCTTCTTCGCTTCGAAGGACAGCTGGCGGTCGTCGAACTTCGGCATGTTCTGCGGCCCGGTCAGCATCGCCGTCAGGATTTGCTGCTCATTGGCGGGCCCCAGGTCGGGGGCGTATTTGCCTGACGACAGCGCGCCGCCTTTGCCGGTGAAGTTGTGGCAGGAGGCGCAGTTGAGGCGGAACAGGTCGCCGCCGCGCCCCAGGTCGTCTCCCCGCAGGGATTTGGTGGCGATGCTGCCGTCGGGGTTGCGCACCACGGTGGGGCCGCCGCCGTTGGCTTGCACGTAGGCGCCGAGTGCGTCGATCTGTGTCTCGTCGAAGATCGGCTCCTTGCGCTGCGCTTGAGCCTCACCCCGCATGGCGGGCATCCGACCTGTCGAGACCTGGAAGTACACGGCCGCCTCGCCGACGCCGATCAGGCTGGGCCCGTGATCGGGCACGCCCTGCAGGTTGGCCCCGTGGCAGGACACGCACGACGTGTCGAACAGCTGCTTGCCGGTGCGCAGCAGCGCTGAGGACGACTCGTCGGCTACCGCCACCTGCGGGGTGGGTGTCAGTACGGCAGCCAGGCCGCCCGCGACGGTGAGCGCTATCAGCAGCAGCAACCCGCCCGACAACCGCCGGTGGAGGCGTCGCCGCGAGCGACTGTTCCGCTGCTCGCTGCCGCCGGATCGGGTGAATCCCAGTCTTTTCAACTGAGCACTCCTATTCATGCCTGTTCGGGGGGGCCGGCTCATCGGATGAAATAGATCACGGTGAACAGCGCGATCCACACGATGTCGACGAAATGCCAGTAGTAGGAGACGACGATGCTGGCGGTTGCCTGCGCGGGGGTGAACTTGCTCATCCCGGTCCGGATCAGCAGGAAGATGAAGGCGATCAAGCCCCCGGTCACGTGCAGCCCGTGGAAGCCGGTGGCCAGATAGAACACGCTGCCGTAGGCGCTGCCCGGGATGGTCGTCCCGTGCGTGGCCAGGTGGTAGTACTCGTAGGCCTGGCCAAGGATGAAGAACAGACCCATCAGGAATGTGATCACATACCAACGGCGCAGCCCGAACACGTCGCCACGCTCGGCGGCGAACACTCCCATCTGGCAGGTGAACGACGACGCGATCAACACCAGCGTCACCGGCACCGCCTGATAGAGATTGAGCTCGGTCGGCGGCGGCGGCCACTTCCCGCCGGACTGAGCGCGCGCGGTGAAGTACATAGCGAACAGGCCAGCAAAGAACATCAACTCACTGGAAAGCCACACTATGGTGCCGACACTGACCATGTTCGGTCTGTTCAGCGAATGCACGCGCGACGTGATGGCAGTACCCGAGGTCCCTACAGCACTCGTCACATCCGCAAGTATGACGCTTTGTAGTTGTCGAACTCTACCCGGGGCACAAATTCGTTTTCCGCGCGTCGTTTCACAGCCGCGCGCCGCCGCGTGCCCGGCGTTGCCGGCCGCGCGTTGGGCGGTGGCCGGCCGGCATGCGACCATCGGCGCGTGGCTCGGTCAGGTGAAGGATCCCCCGGTGGTCGGCCCCCGGTGGCGTCGGCTCAGGTGACCGCTTCGGTGACCTCGTGGCCACAGGTTCTGGGTCGCTTGACGGCCGGGGGCAACTTGGCGCGGGGCCAGGCGGCCTGGGCAATGGATCAGATCATGACCGGCGCCGCCCGGCCGGCACAGATTGCCGCGTTCGCGGTGGCGATGACGATGAAGGTGCCCACCGCGGACGAAGTCGCCGAATTGGCCGGTGTGATGCTCGACCACGCGCGCCCGATGCCGGCCCACGCCGTTCCGGAGGACGCCGTCGATGTCGTCGGTACCGGTGGCGACGGGATCAACACGGTCAACCTGTCCACGATGGCGGCCATCGTGGTGGCCGCCGCCGGTGTGCCCGTGGTCAAACACGGCAACCGGGCGGCATCGTCGTTGTCCGGGGGGGCCGACACCCTGGAAGCGCTCGGGGTGCGCATCGACCTGGACGCCAATCAGGTGGTGCGCAGCCTCGAGGAAGTCGGGATCGGCTTTTGCTTCGCGCCGCAATTCCATCCGTCGTACCGGCACGCTTCGGTGGTGCGCCGCGAGATCGGCGTGCCCACGGTGTTCAATCTGCTTGGGCCGCTGACGAATCCGGCCCGGCCGCGGGCCGGGTTGATCGGCTGCGCGTTCGCTGACCTCGCCGAGGTGATGGCCGGGGTGTTTGCCACGCGCCGGTCCAGCGTGCTGGTGGTGCACGGCGACGACGGGCTCGACGAGCTGACCACGACGACCACCAGCACGATCTGGCGGGTGCAGGCGGGCACCGTCGACAAACTGACTTTCGATCCCGCGGGATTCGGCTTCGCACGTGCCGAGCTCGACGAGCTGCTGGGCGGCGACGCGCAGGCCAACGCGGCCGAAGCCCGCGCCGTGCTGGGCGGGGCCCCGGGCCCGATCCGAGACGCGGTGGTGCTCAACGCCGCCGGCGCGATCGTCGCCCATGCCGGGCTATCCAGCCGTGCTGAATGGCTGCCCGCGTGGGAGGACGGCTTGCGGCGGGCCAGCGCGGCGATCGACAGCGGCGCGGCCGAACAGTTGCTCGCGCGATGGGTGCGGTTCAGCCAGCAGCTCTGAGCTGCCGGCCTGGCGGTGCGGCGGGTCCTGGTGAGCGGAGTGCCGCCCCATCGGGCCGGGTGCCTGCTCGACGGCCAGCCGCGCCGAACGGGCCGATTCCGCCCACGCCGCCCATGCGCCGGCGCAGCGCAACGGTGTGGCCCAGCCCGCGGTTTCGGCGGCGCCCCCGGCATCCGGAATTCCGGTGACCCGCACGATGCGCACCCCCGGCGCCGCGAGCCAGCGGGCGATGAGCGCAGTCTCCTCCACCAGCGCGCCGCCGAGTGGCGCCTCGGCCGGCATAATCGCCTGGGCACCGGCCTGCAGGGCGTCGACCACCGGCATCGGTGGCACCCCGCGCCGGGCGGTACCGGCGGCGGCCAGTTGGCCGTGGCGGATGACAGCGAACTGGTAGCCACCACCGCCGTCCGGTGCCGCGGCGATCAGTTCGGGTAGCGCGGCCAGCGCGCGTAACCGCTGACCACGCCACAGCGTCTCGATCGCGGTGGCGATGTGGTCGCGCAGCCGCGCCGCGCTCTCGTAACGATGTCGCTCGGCCAGGGCGGTGACCTGGCGGATCGCGGCGACCAGCGCCGTGCTGTCGCGTCCGTCGATCAAATCCGTCGCGCGCTGCACGGCGTCGGCGTATCGCTGGGCGGTCAGGTTCCGGGCGGCGGGGCACGGCGACACCTCCAGCTCGGGGCAGGCCGGGCCGTGCAGAGCCGACCGCGCCAGCCGCTTGGTGCAGGTTCGGATTCCGGTGAGGCGAGCCAACAGGGTGGCCGTCTCGGTGGCGTCGGCCCGGGACCGGTACGGGCCGATGACCCGGCCGTGCCGGGGAGCGCGAACAACGGCCAGGCGCGGAAACGCTTCCTCAGTAAGGACCACCCACCACCAACGGTGGGGAAACCTCGATCGGCGGTTGTACGGGGGCCCATGTGCGGCCAGCATTCGAAGCTCACGTACACCGGCTTCCAGTGGGTGCGCGCACTCGACGTGGTCCACCCCGGTGGCCAGGTTGACCATTTCCTTGATCCGGCCGCGGGGATCGGCGCCGTTGAAGTATTGGCTGACCCGGCGGCGCAGGTCGACCGCGGTGCCGACGTAGAGCACCTCGCCCGACGGCCCGCGGAACACATAGATTCCCGGCCGGTGCGGCAGGCCGTCGGCCAGCACCCGTTTGCGGCGCTGCGCCGGGGTCACGTTGGGTAGATACGAACGCAGGTCGGCAAAGGTGTGCACGCCCTGGTTGCCCACCCGCTCGATCAGGGCGTGCAAGACGTCGACGGTGGCGCGGGCATCGTCGAGGGCGCGGTGGGTGGGTTGGGTGGCAACCGAGAACAGCCGCGCCAGTTCGGCCAGCCGCACACTGGGCGCTTCCTCTCGGCTCAACACCCGCCGCGCCAGGCGGACCGTGCACAGGACCTTCGGTCGCGGCCAGGTGATGTCGCATTGCCGCGCGGCGGCCCGCAGGAACCCGATATCGAACCCCGCATTGTGGGCGACCAAGACCGAGTTGCCGGCGAAATCGAAAAACATCGGCAGGACGGCACCGATGACGGGGGCGTCACGCACCATGGCCGTGGTGATCCCGGTCAGCTGCACGATCTGGGGCGGGATGCTGCGCTGCGGGTCCACCAGCGTGGCGAACTCGCCGAGGACGGTCCCACCGCGCACCTTGACCGCCCCGATCTCGGTGATGGCGTCCGGCGGGGCCGCTTCGGTGCCCGTGGTGCGGCCACCGGTGGTCTCCAAGTCGACCACCACGAAGGTGGTCTCCCGTAGCGGCAATAGCTCGTCGGAGGGCGGGCCCGGAGCACCCGCCGGGTCGATGCCGGGAAATGCGAGCGGGTCGAGCCCGGCGAGACTCAGTTGAGTTCCGCCGCTCGCACCCATGGCGGTGACGTTAGGCAGCCGCACCGACAGCCGACGGTTCCCACGCCGGGGCACGGGTCGGCAGCGCTCGATCCTCAGCAGCGCCGAGTTGTCGGTGCCGGCGATTAGCCTTCGGCGCAGCAATTGCGATCGAACGTCTTACCGAAAGGACCGGGATTGATGGCATGGAACGCATGGAACAGCGGTAGCGAATGCACCGGCGGCGCGGCCGAACCGGGGGAGGTGGTCATCGACTGTGACGAGTGCGCGGTGCGGGGACGCGCCTGCCGCGATTGTGTGGTGAGTGTGTTGCTCGGGGTGCCCGATACGTTGTTGCACGACGAGCAAGCGGCCCTCGCGGCACTCGCCGATGCCGGGTTAGCTCCGAGATTGCGTCTTGTCCCGATCCGGCGCGGCCGAGGGCCGGGTCCTGCGTCGGGTGTTGCCTGATCGAGCCTGTATGGTGGTGAAGCGCAAAGACGCGCTCTCTCACAAGAGAATGACAGAAATCTTGCCATTTTCTTAACTCGCCCCTTTGGACAAAAGCCGAGACCATTTCGTAACCTGTTTGAGACCTAAACCAGCTCGACGGCGCTAGGCCGATGGCAGTTTAAGGAAGCAAATCTTGAGGCTCGACTGTAGGCATTCGATCGCGCGCGTCATCAAGCGGTCCGCAGTCGGTTCGTTGGCGAGCTTCACCATGTTGTCCGGCATCCTGGCCGCGACTGCGATGGCCGACCCCGCCGACGACGCATTGGCGAAACTCAACGAGCTATCGCGGCAGGCTGAACAGACCACCGAGGCGATGCACAGCGCAGAACTCGACCTGAACGCGAAGCTTGCGGCGCAGCAGGCCGCGGAAAGGAAGCTCGCCGACGACCAGGCCGCGCTGGCCGCCGCGAAAGCGCGCCTGGCCACCTTCCAGACCGCCGTCAACAAGGTCGCGGCCGCCACCTACATGGGTGGCCGCACCGACGGCTTGGATGCGATCTTGACGGCGGAATCGCCGCAGCTGCTGATCGACGGTCTCTCGGTGCAGCGGGTGATGGCGCGTCAAATGTCCACGCAGATGGCCGGTTTCCGGGCCGCCGGAGAACAGGCTGCCAAGGCTGAGCAGGCTTCTGTCAAGTCGGCTGCCGATGCCAAGTCCGCCGCCGAACAAGCCGCGGCGGTACGGGCCAACCTGCAGCACAAGCAGAGCCAGCTGCAGGTACAGATCGCCGTCGTGAAGTCGCAATACCAGGCCCTGACGCCGGAGCAGCGCACCGCGCTCGCCGACCCGGGACCGATTCCGGCGCGCGTACCGGAGGCTCCCGGGCCGGCGCCCGAAGGACTGCCACCGGGCGCTCCGCCCGAGGGCGCGCCTACTCCCGGCGAGGCGCCTGCTCCCGGCGGAGTGTCCGATATACCTTTCCTGGCTCCTGGCGGCGGCGGTAGCGGCGACCGGGCGACCGTGGTGCAGGCGGCCTTGACCCAGATCGGCACTCCGTACGCATGGGGTGGCGCCGCGCCCGGCGGTTTCGACTGCTCCGGACTGGTCATGTGGGCGTTCCAGCAAGCCGGGATCGCACTGCCGCACTCCAGCCAGGCGCTGGCCCATGGTGGTCAGCCGGTCGCGCTGTCGGACCTGCAGCCTGGTGACGTACTGACCTTTTATTCCGACGCCTCACATGCCGGCATCTACATCGGCGAAGGTCTGATGGTCCACTCGTCCACCTTCGGCCAACCGGTGCGGGTAGTGCCGATGACCTCCTCGGGCCCGATCTACGACGCCCGTCGCTACTGACCACCTCGTGGCGTGGCTCCGCCGCCGGTCCCGGTGGCTGTCGATCACGCTGGCCCTCGTCTTCGTGGCCGAATTGGTTGCGGCAGCCGCTCTGCCAGCCCCTGCGGTACACGAGCGCTGGGCAGCACCGCCGGCGGCGCGAGTCGACGACGCCGGCCTCACCCCGGTGGTCGTCGGCGGCCGCACCGTCCGGCTGATCGACCTCGGCGGCGCGGACAGTGAGCGCCTGCTATCCCATGTCGCGGCGAACCTTGGTCCCGCGATCGAGGCTGTCGCGGCCTTCTGGGGCACCGATTGGCCGCACGAGATCTCGGTGGTGGCGGCCGGTTCCGATGACCAGTTCCGTACTGCCGCCGGCGGCGGGCCGGCGTCGCGGTGGGCCGATATCGCGGCGGTGACCGTCGTCGAGCACGTCGATACCGCCCGCCGGACCGCCGCCGGCCAACGGATCGTATTCGCGCCGGGCGCAGCCGACATGAGTCAATCTGCGCTGCGAATTGTGTTGACGCATGAGCTTTTTCACTACGCCGCGCGTGTCGACACCGCGCTCGATGCGCCGCGCTGGCTGACCGAGGGGGTGGCCGATT
Source organism: Mycobacterium innocens (assembly GCF_900566055.1). Lineage (GTDB taxonomy): Bacteria > Actinomycetota > Actinomycetes > Mycobacteriales > Mycobacteriaceae > Mycobacterium > Mycobacterium innocens. The sequence goes on along the minus strand of NZ_UPHQ01000159.1, from coordinate 41,119 downwards.
TCGTCGCCAGACCGGCGTCTGGGCCACCCGTCGATGCGCTGCCCCTGGCGCTGCCGTCAGATAACGACCTGGACACCGCGGGACCGCGGCGTTCACTGGCATATGACCGGGCGTGGTGGTTTGCCAGGTTCGTCGCGCAGACCTACGGGACGACCGCGTTGCGCGGGCTCTACCTGGCCGCGTGCGGTGCCGGACACCCGGACTTCGCAACCGCCGCGCGCACCGTACTGGAGACCGACCCTGCCGGGCTGCTCGCCCGCTGGCAGGGATGGCTGGCCGATTAGCCTGACGCAGGTGAGCCGGGTCCTGCTGGTAACCAACGACTTTCCGCCCAGACGCGGCGGCATTCAGTCCTACCTCGGAGAGTTCGTCGGTCGGCTGGTCGAAGCCGGATCGCACTCGGTGACGGTGTACGCACCGCAATGGAAGGGGGCACCGGCATACGACGACGCGGCTTGTACAGCCGGCTATCGCGTGGTGCGTAATCCCGGCACGCTCATGCTGCCCGCCCCGGCCGTCGACAGCCGGATGCGCCGTCTGATCGCCGAGTACGGCATCGATACCGTCTGGTTCGGGGCCGCCGCCCCGCTGGCGCTGCTGGCGTCGCGTGCGCGCCGGGCCGGTGCCACCCGGATAGTGGCCAGCACGCACGGCCATGAAGTGGGGTGGTCGATGCTTCCGGTCGCGCGGTCGGTATTGCGCCGAATCGGAGACAGCGTTGACGTGGTGACCTTCGTCAGTCGCTACACCCAAGCCCGGTTCGCGCCCGCCTTCGGACCCGGTGCCGCGCTGGAATACCTGCCGCCCGGGGTGGACAGCGACCGGTTCCGGCCCGACCCGGCCGCGCGCGCCGAACTGCGTAAGCGGTACCGGCTGGACGAGCGGCCCGTGGTGGTGTGCGTGTCCCGGCTGGTGCCACGCAAAGGCCAGGACATGCTGATCAAGGCGCTACCGGCGATCCGCCGGCGCGTCGACGGGGCCGCGCTGGTGATCGTCGGGGGCGGCCCTTACCTGCAGGCGCTGCGCAAGCTGGCGAAGCACTGCCAGGTGGCCGACCATGTGACGTTCACCGGCGGCGTGCCCGGCGACGAACTACCGGCGCATCATGCGCTAGCCGACGTGTTCGCGATGCCGTGCCGCACCCGCGGTGCCGGATTGGACGTGGAGGGCCTGGGGATCGTGTTTCTCGAGGCTTCGGCAAGCGGCGTGCCGGTAATCGCCGGCGAATCCGGCGGAGCGCCGGAAACCGTGCAGCACAACAAGACTGGGTTGGTCGTCGACGGTACCTCGGTGGACAAGGTGGCCGACGCCGTCGCCGACTTGCTGACCGATCGCGACCGTGCCGCCGCCATGGGCGCTGCCGGCCGGCAATGGGTAACGGCCAACTGGCGCTGGGACACACTCGCGATCCGGCTGGCCGGCCTGCTCGGTGGCTAGCCGCTGGTATAGATCGCCTCGATCTCGTCGGCGAACTTCTCGGCCACCACCTTGCGCTTGACCTTCATCGTCGGTGTCAATTCGCCGGTGTCCTCGGTGAAGTCCACATCCAGAATGCGGAACTTGCGGATCGACTCGGCATGCGACACCGCCAGGTTCGCCTGTTTGACGGCGGCATCGATTTCGGCCACCAGGTCGGGGTCGGTGGCCAAGTCGCCCACCGACGCGTCGGCGGGCTTGCTGTTGCGCTGCTTCCAGCCGACGAACGCCTCCGGGTCGATGGTGATCAGCGCGCCGATGAAGGGTTTGGCATCTCCGACCACCATTGCCTGACTGATCAGCGGGTGTGCCCGCAGCTGGTCCTCCAACACGGCGGGGGCGACATTCTTACCGCCGGCGGTGACGATGAGCTCCTTCTTGCGGCCGGTGATGCTCAAGAAGCCGTCCTCGTCGATCGCGCCCAGATCACCGGTGCGGAACCAGCCGTCGGTGAAGGCCTCCCCGGTGGCCTGCTCGTTGCGCCAATAGCCGCTGAACACCACGCCGCCGCGTACCAACAGCTCCTGGTCGCCGGCGATGCGTAAGCTGTTGCCGGGCACCAGCTTTCCGACCGTCCCGATCTTGAGGGCACCCACCTGGTTGACGGTGATCGCCGCGCTGGTCTCGGTCAGGCCGTAGCCCTCGTAGATGGTCAAGCCCACGCCGCGGTAGAAGTGGCCCAGCCGCGCGCCCAGCGGCGCACCGCCGGAGACCACCGCATGGCAGTCACCCCCGAGCGCCGCGCGGAGTTTGTGATAGACCAGCCGGTCGAAAAGGGCGTGTTTGGCGCGCAGCAGCAGACCCGGGCGGCCGCTGTCGCAGGCCCGGCTCCAATCGACCGCGGTCTGCGCGGCGCGTTTGAAGATCGCTCCCTTGCCGTCGTTGACGGCATTTTGCTCGGCGGTGTTGTACACCTTCTCGAAAACCCGGGGCACCGAGACCACCACCGTGGGTTTGAACACCGCGAACAGCGGCAGCAGGTTCTTGATATCGCTGGTGAACCCCACGGTCACTTTGCTGGCGAACGCCGACAGCGTCAGCGACCGGGCCAGCACGTGGGCGAGCGGCAAGAACACCAGGAGCCGCTGTCCCGGGCACAACAGCGTGGGCAGGCATTCCCGGGTGCCGCGGATCTCGTGCAGCAGGTTGGAATGGGTGAGCTGACAGCCTTTGGGCCGTCCGGTAGTGCCTGAGGTGTAGATCAGGGTGGCCGCGTCGCCGGCCCGCAGCACCTCGAGGCGCGCGGTCAGTTGCGTCGGGTCAACCGACGCGCCCTCCTCGACGAGCTGGTCGAGCGCCTTGCGGCCGGAACCGTCGATATGCAACACCCGGCGCAATGCGGGCAGGTCGCCGGCCAACTCGGAGACCATCGCGGCATGCGCGTCGGTTTCGGCGAACGCCAGCACGGCTTCCGAGTTCTGCAGCACCCAGCGGACCTGCTCGGCCGACGACGTCTCATAGATCGGCACCGTGACCGCACCCACCGCCAGGATGGCCAGGTCCAGGATCGCCCACTCGTAGCGGGTGGCCGAAAAGATCGACACCCGATCACCGGCCTGTACCCCGAGCGCGATCAAACCCAATGCCGCACCACGGATCTGATGCGCCGCCTCGGCGCAGGTCACGTCGGTCCAGACGCCGTCGACGAGGCGTTGGTAGATGACGTACCCGGGATCGTCGCGCTCGTGCTCGAAGACCATGGCCGCGACGTTGTCGCGCTCGCCGACGGAAAAGCGGGCAGGGACACTGTACTGACGCACCTTGTTGACCTCGCTCCAACTGATGTTTTTGCGGGTAGCCCCCCTCGCCCCAGCCTAACCGGGCATTAGGGGAAGCCAGGTGATTGCTGGTCTGGTGGCTTTTCCGGACCGAGCCGAGCGCCGTTGGCCGTCGATACGCGGGTGTGTGAAGCTGTGGCTATGAACAGCATCCAGATCGCGGACCAGACATATGTCGCCGCGGATGGCGCACGGGTGGGAGCTGCGATCGCTGACCCGTCGAAGTGGCGCCGGTGGTGGCCTGATCTGCGGCTGGAGGTCACCGAGGACCGCACCGATAAGGGCATGAGGTGGGCGGTTACCGGGGCATTGACCGGCACCATGGAAATCTGGCTGGAACCGTCGATGGACGGGGTGGTGCTGCACTACTTCCTGCACGCCGAACCGACCGCGGCGGCAGCCTGGCAACTGGCCCGGATGAATCTGGCCAAAATCACGCACCGCCGCCGGGTGGCAGCGAAGAAAATGGCGTTCGAGGTCAAAACCACATTGGAACAAGCACGCCCCGTCGGGGTTTCTCCGGTAGTTTAACCGGGTCGAGTGGGCTCGAGTGGGGCTCAAGCTGGGCATCGGGAGTAGCGTTTGTGCCGAATAGCGGTTATTCCCGAGGAATCGACGCGCAGTGCGAGGAAACGGGAAAGGGATTTGCCAGGTGGCGGACAAGACGAGGCAGACGATCTACATCGACGCGGCTCCAGGCGAGGTGATGAAGGCGATCGCCGACATCGAGGCTTACCCGGAATGGATTTCGGAGTACAAGGAAGTCGAGGTCCTGGAGGCTGACGACGAGGGATACCCGCAACGGGCCCGGATGTTGATGGACGCAACCATCTTCAGGGACACCTTGATCATGGCCTACCAGTGGCCGGCGGACCGCCAGTCGCTGAGCTGGACTCTGGAATCCAGCTCCCTGCTGAAGTCTCTCGAAGGTTCATATATCTTGGAGCCCAACGGTTCTGGAACTGACGTGACCTATGAGCTCGCCGTCGACCTCGCCGTCCCGATGATCGGGATGCTCAAGCGCAAAGCCGAACGCAGGTTGATCGACGGCGCGTTGAAGGATCTGAAGAAACGAGTCGAGGCTGAGTGAGTCCAGTGAATTCCGGGCGTCAGCCCCGGCCCGGATCAGTCTCTTCGTCGGTAAAGGCGGGGTAGGAAAATCCACACTGGCGGCCGCCACCGCGGTTTGCGATGCCGGTGCGGGACAGCGAGTGCTGCTGGTATCCACCGACCAGGCGCACTCGCTGGGTGATGTGCTGGGCATCTCGGTGCCGCCGACCGGCCGGGGCGAGCCGGTCCGCGTTCTCGCCGATCTCGAAACCGGGGGATCCGGGTCCGACGGCGGTTTCCTCGACGCCTTGGCGCTGGACACCTTGGCGCTGCTCGAGGACCGGTGGCGAGACGTCGTCGACGCCCTGGACCGGCGATTCCCCGGTTCCGAGCTGAGTAGTGTTGCGCCAGAGGAACTCTCCGCGTTGCCCGGGATTCAGGAGGTGCTCGGGCTGCACGCCGTCGGCCAGCTTGCCACCAGCGGACGTTGGGATCGCGTCGTCGTCGACTGCGCGTCGACCGCGGACGCGCTGCGAATGTTGACGCTGCCGGCGACCTTCGGGCTGTACGTGGAGCGCGCGTGGCCGCGGCATCGCAGGCTCGCCATCGACGACAACCGATCCGCCGCTCTGGTGGAGTTGCTGGAGCGCACCAGCGCCAGCGTGGACCGGCTCAGCGCCTTGCTGACCGACGGTGACCTGGTCGGCGCCCATCTGGTGCTGACCCCGGAGCGGGTGGTAGCCGCCGAGGCGGCCCGCACGCTGGGTTCGTTGGCGCTGATGGGGATACGCGTCGAGGAGCTGCTGATCAATCAGGTCCTGGTCCGGGACGAGACCTACGAGTACCGCAGCCTTCCCGACCACCCCGCCTTCTACTGGTATGCCGAACGCATCTCCGAGCAACGCGCCGTCCTGCAAGAACTCGACGCCACCATCGGTGACTTGGCGCTGGTGCTGGTTCCGCACCTGTCCGGCGAGCCGATCGGCCCGAAGGCGCTGGGCGGTCTGCTCGACAGTGCCCGCCGTCGCCGAGGGTCGGCGCCGCCGGGCCCGCTGCGCCCTATTGTGGACCTGGAATCCGGGTCGGGGCTTGAGTCGGTATATCGTCTGCGGCTAGCGTTGCCCCAGCTCGATCCCGGTTCGCTGGCACTGGGCCGCGCAGACGACGACCTGATCATCAGTGCCGGCGGGGTGCGGCGCAGAGTTCGGTTGGCGTCTGTACTGCGCAGATGCACGGTGCTGGACGCACAACTGCGGGGCAGCGAGTTGACCGTTCGATTTCGACCCAATCCGGAGGTGTGGCCGACGTGACCGGGGTTCATACCGAGGTTGGTCCCGAACTGCGCAGGCTTGCGCAGGCAATCCTGGATGCGATCGACCCCGCGATGCGCGCCGCGGCCGCAATGGCGTCCGGGTCGGCCGGTGGCAAAGCGGCCGCCAAGTGCCAACAGGTGTGGTGTCCGGTATGTGCGCTGGCGGCGGTGGTCGGTGGCGAACAGCACCCGTTGCTGACGGTTATCGCCAACCACAGTGTCGCTTTGCTCAACGTGATTCGCGCCATAGTCGACGACATTGATCGATCGGCGAAACCGCCGCCGGAGGATCCGTCCGGCGGCGGCCTCACCAGCGAGACACCGCCGGAGAACGGGTCGGCGGACCCCGGTGCGAAAACGCGCTACCAGCCCATCCCGGTGAGTTTGCAGGAGTGAGCCGCCGCCCGGCGAAGGTGGTCGCAGCCACGGTAGATGGGTACAGTTGGCCCAGACATTGTTCCGGCGCGGGCGAGAGGGAGGGCCATGTGGTACTACCTTTTCAAGTACGTTTTCATGGGCCCGCTGTTTATTTTGCTCGGCCGGCCGAAAATTGAAGGCGCGGAAAACATTCCGAGTTCCGGGCCGGCGATCCTCGCCAGTAACCACCTTGCCGTGGCGGACAGCTTCTACCTTCCGTTGGCAGTCCGCCGCCGGATCACGTTTCTGGCCAAGGCCGAATACTTCACCGGCACCGGGCTCAAGGGCTGGATCAACCGCTGGTTCTACAGCGTCTCCGGGCAGGTGCCCATCGACCGCACCAACGCCGACGCCGCACAGGCCGCACTGGAAACCGCGGAGGGCTTGCTGCGCCGCGGCAAGCTGCTGGGCATGTACCCCGAAGGCACCCGGTCGCCCGACGGTCGCCTCTACAAGGGAAAGACCGGACTGGCGCGGCTGGCGCTGCACACCGGCGTTCCGGTGATTCCGGTGGCGATGATCGGCACCAACGTCGTCAACCCGCCGGGCAAGAAGATGTTGCGGTTCGGCCGGGTGACCGTTCGTTTCGGCAAGCCGATGGACTTCACCCGGTTCGAGGGACTGGCCGGCAACCACTTCATCGAGCGGGCCGTCACCGACGAGGTGATGTACGAGCTGATGGGGCTTTCCGGTCAGGAGTACGTCGATATCTACGCAGCCAGCGTCAAAGACGGCAGCAACGGTGCCGGGGCTCATCCCGGTCCGAGGGACGCCGCCCGGATCCCCGAGACCGCTGCCGGCTGATCAGGCCGCGGCCGTCGACACCGGAGTCCGCCCGGGCTCGGGCGAGCGTTCCGTCGTCAGCCGGGCCGTCACTGTGAGGCCGGCAACGACGATGACCGCCAGCGCCCACCACACGTAGGACATCCCGGCGAGTTGACGCCACCACTCCGCGGTGGCCTCCCGGTGCTTGGGCAGCAGATCGATCGGCGTCCATTTCATCAGCGCCACTCCGGCGGCGGTGACCACGGCCAGCGCCGCATTTCGCCGTCGCCAGGCCAGCACCCCGGTCACCAGGACCGCCGGCAGCATCCACACCCAGTGGTGGGACCACGAAACCGGTGAAACCACCAACCCGAACAACGCCACGCAAATCACGGCCAGGGCCGGTTCGTCGGCCCGTAGCACTCCGCGCATCGCCCATACCGTCGCAGCCAGCACCACCAGCGATAGGACCACCCACAGCAGGAAGCTTTCGTGCTCCCCGATCGGCAGGCGGGCCAACGCACCCGCAATGTTCTGGTCGGTGTTCAACGAAGCTGAACCGATCCGATCGGTGTGGTGCAGGGTATGGGTCCAGTACTCGCGGGAATCACGCCACGCCAGGGCGAATCCGGCCAGCGTCGCAGCCGCGAAGGACGCCAGGGCTGTCAGCACCGCCCGGCCGTCCCGGCGCAGCAGGAAGTAGAGCAGAAACACCGCCGGAGTCAGTTTCAGTGCTATCCCCAAGCCGAGCAGCAGGCCCCGCGGCCACGGCGTGCGGCGCGGGAAACAATCGAGGATCACCAAGGTCATCAGCACGGCGTTGATCTGGCCGAAGGCGAAGTTGGAACTCAGCGGCTCCAGCCAGATCGACGCCGGAGCCACGATGATCACCCCCAACCACAGCCGGCGCACCCAGGCCGGACCGGGCAGCAGCGTCGAGGTTGGCCACACGTTCAGGCCGGCCAGCACGACCACCGTCGACACGATCAGTACCAGCAGCGTCAGCAGGGTGATCGCGATGCTGGCGGCCGGCATCTTCAACCAGGCGAACGGGCTGAACGCCACCGCGGCCAGCGGAGGGTAGGTGAACGGCAGGTCCAGCCCGATGGGTGTGTGGAACTTCACGTCGCCGCTGTACAGCGGACGCCCGTCCAACCAGGCCTGGCCGCCCATCTGATAGATGTCGATGTCGATGCGGTAGGGGATGTGTCCGAACAACCGCCAGGCCACGTAGCCCAGTGCCCCGGCGGCCACCAGTCCAAGCAGGCACCATAACGAGACCCGCCCGAGTCGACTGCCCAGCTCGGGCGACCGCCATGTACTCATGTCAAAGACAGCCTAATCGTTACCGAGGCGGTCGCTTGCCGCCGCCGCGGGGCTTCGGCCGCCTAGGCCAGGCTGCTCGGCATGTTCATGGTGGTGCTGCTGATCGTCGGCGCGATCCGGTTGTCGCGTCAGCATGCCCCGTGGGCACGGTGGCGATACAGCGCCCGGCCGGACAAGATGCGCCGTGCCCTGCAGCGTGAACGTACCCTGCGCCGCCCCGTGGTACGGGCCAAGTTGTGGCTGCAGTGTGCGATCGCGGGAACGCCGCGACGGCCCGACGAGCACGCCGTGGACGCCCGGTTGGACCTCGACATCCATCCGGCGCCACCGCCGAAGGCTGCCGAACGCCTGCTGACCGCGCGATAGCCGGCCCGGATAAACTGCGATGTGCGGTACTTCTATGACACAGAATTCATCGAAGACGGCCGCACCATCGATTTGATCTCCATCGGGGTGGTCGCCGAGGACGGCCGCGAGTACTACGCCGTCTCCACGGAGTTCGACCCACAGCGTGCCGGCAGCTGGGTTCGCTCCCATGTCCTGCCGAAGCTGCCGTCGCCGGGTTCGCAAGTGTGGCGCTCGCGCCGACAGATCCGCCGCGACCTGGAGGAGTTCCTCGGTGTGGACGGCGACGACCCGATCGAGCTATGGGCCTGGGTGGGCGCCTACGACCATGTGGTCCTGTGTCAGTTGTGGGGTCCGATGCCGGAGCTGCCAACGGCGATACCTCGCTTCACTCGGGAATTGCGGCAACTATGGGAGGACCGCGGATGCCCGCGCCTGCCGGCGCGGTCGCGTGATGCTCACGACGCGCTGGTCGACGCGCGCGACCAGTTGCGACGATTCCGGATCATCACCTCGGTCGGCAATGCCGGCCCGCATCCGGCACGCGGTGGGGGCACGCCGAGCGGCTCCCGGGTGCGGGCGGCCAGCGGGCCAGACCGGCGACCAGACCCGGCGGGCGGACGGGATTGACGGCGACGTTCGCCCTGATCAGCGCAAGCCTCAACCCGGTTACCATGTACCGATGAACTGGACCGTCGATATTCCGATCGACCAGCTGCCGCCGTTGCCGCCGCTGCCCGCCGACTTGCGCACCCGGCTGGACGCCGCGCTGGCCAAGCCCGCCGCCCAGCAGCCCAGCTGGCCCGCGGACCAGGCGTTGGCGATGCGCACGGTGCTCGAAAGCGTTCCGCCGGTGACGGTGCCATCCGAGATCGTCCGCCTGCAGGAACAGCTGGCACAGGTCGCCAAGGGTGAGGCATTCCTCTTGCAAGGCGGTGACTGCGCGGAGACGTTTGTCGACAACACCGAACCCCACATCCGCGGCAACATCCGGGCGCTGCTGCAGATGGCCGTGGTGCTGACCTACGGCGCCAGCATGCCGGTGGTGAAGGTGGCCCGCATCGCGGGTCAGTACGCCAAACCGCGGTCGGCCGATATCGATGCGCTGGGCTTGAAGTCTTATCGCGGTGACATGATCAACGGCTTCGCCCCGGACGCGGTGGTGCGCGAGCACGACCCGTCGCGGCTGGTGCGGGCGTACGCAAACGCCAGTGCGGCGATGAACCTGGTGCGAGCGTTGACGTCGTCGGGCCTGGCGTCGCTGCACCTGGTCCACGACTGGAACCGGGAATTCGTCCGGACCTCGCCGGCCGGCGCTCGTTATGAGGCGCTGGCCACCGAGATCGATCGGGGCCTGCGGTTCATGAGCGCCTGCGGGGTGGCCGACCGCAATCTGCAGACCGCCGAGATCTATGCCAGCCATGAGGCATTGGTGCTCGACTACGAGCGGGCCATGCTGCGGCTGTCCGAAGGGGAGGAAGGGGAACCGCAACTGTATGACCTGTCGGCGCACACCGTGTGGATCGGCGAGCGGACCAGGCAACTCGACGGCGCGCACATCGCGTTCGCCGAGGTGATCGCCAACCCGATCGGGGTCAAGATCGGCCCGACGATGACACCCGAGCTGGCAGTCGAGTACGTCGAGCGGCTCGACCCGCACAACAAGCCGGGCCGGCTGACGCTGGTCAGCAGGCTGGGCAACAACAAGGTCCGTGACCTGCTGCCGCGGATCATCGAGAAGGTGCAGGCCACCGGTCACCAGGTGATCTGGCAGTGTGACCCGATGCACGGCAACACCCATGAGTCCTCCACCGGGTACAAGACCCGTCACTTCGATCGCATCGTCGATGAAGTGCAGGGCTTTTTCGAGGTGCATCGAGCCCTGGGCACCCACCCTGGCGGCATCCATGTCGAGATCACCGGTGAAGACGTCACCGAGTGTCTCGGTGGCGCACAAGACATTTCGGACAGCGATCTGGCCGGCCGGTACGAGACCGCGTGTGATCCGCGGCTCAACACCCAGCAATCGCTGGAACTGGCCTTCCTGGTGGCCGAGATGCTGCGCGACTAAGTTGGCGAGCAGACGCAAAAGCCCCCAAAACGGTTGTGTTTTGGGGGCTTTTGCGTCTCCTCGCCATCCTGCTATAGCAGTCCGCTCAGATTGCTGCCGATCGTCCAGGCCGCGGTCGCGACCAGCCCGGTGATCGCGAGCACCACGGCCACCCAGATCAGCACCATGCGGCGGGCATGCTGTCGCGCCCAGACGAATTCGTCCATCGAGATGCCGGCGAATTGTCCTGACGCCGGGTGGTACTCGTATTCTTCCGGTTCGGCGTCCGGGCGGGCCACCGATACCGGCTCGGCCCAGCTCCCCGGTTCTCGGGTCAGTTCGCGAGTCGGGTGGCGAACCGGTTGCCGCGGCTGCTTGGCGATCCGGCTGCGATGCAGCACGGCCGACCGGTGCTGGGCCGAGTTGTGCGGCGCGGGCACCCGAAAGTCCGGGGGTGCCAGTTCCTCGGCGATCGACTCGAGATCGGCGCCCATCTCGATGGCGTCGGCGTACCTTTCAGCAGGGTCACGGGCGGTCGCGCAGGCCACAAATTCATCGAATTGCGTTGGCACACCATCGATTACAGAGCTAGGCGGCGGCACGTCGCGGTCCAGCCGTTGATAGGCGATCGACAATGCCGAGTCGCCGCTGAACGGCGTGTGTCCGGTCAGTAACTCGTAGGTGAGAATTCCGGCCGAGTAGACATCGCTGCGGGGGCCGGCCTGGCCGTCGCGCACCTGCTCGGGAGACAAATACGCCGCGGTGCCCAAAATGACGCTGGCCGAAGTGATTCCAGCGGCGGCGACGGCCCGGACCAATCCGAAATCGGCGATCTTGACCTCGCCGTCATCAGAGATCAACACGTTTTCGGGCTTGACGTCGCGGTGCACCAGGCCCGCCCGATGCGCGGCCGCCAGCCCGCCCAGCACCGGGCGCAGCACGGCCACCACGGCATGTGGGGGCATCGGTCCTCGTTCGACCAGCAGTTCGCGCAGCGTGCCGCCTTCGACGAGTTCCATCACCAGAAACGGGTGCCGGGCATCCAGCCCCTGGTCATAGACCGCAACCAGACCGGGGTTTTTCAACCGGGCGACCGTGCGGGCCTCGAGTTGGAAGCGGGTGAGAAACTGTTCGTCGCCCGCATAGCGGGAATCCATCACCTTCAGGGCGACGGGGCGGTCCAGCCGGACGTCAAGACCGCGGTAGACCGTCGAGGTCCCGCCGCTGGCGATCTTGGCCTGGACCAGGTAGCGGCCGTCCAGCAGCGTGCTGTCCAACGGATCCGAAGTGCCGGCTTCGGCTCGGTGACGATGCGGGCCGGCACGGCCCGAGATGGGGGTACCTTCCGCTTGCGGGGGAGAGCCGGGCACTTCAGCTTCGGCTCGGTGACGATGCGGGCCGGCACGACCCGAGATGGGGGTACCTCCCGCTTGCGGGGGAGAGCCGGGCACTTCAGCTTCAGCCACGGGGCCATCGTAGGTGGCGGCGTGAATCAGATGAGACAACGTGCACCAAGCTCTACACTTGCGCCGTGGGCAGCATTCCCGCCGGCGATGATGTTCTGGATCCCAACGAGCCAACTTACGACCTGGCCCGGGTCGCCGAACTTCTCGGTGTGCCGATCAGCAAGGTGCACCAGCAGCTGCGCGAAGGTCACCTGGTCGCGGTGCGGCGTGCCGGCGGCGTGGTGGTGCCGCAAGTGTTCTTCACCAAATCCGGCCAGGTGGTCAAGAGCCTGCCGGGACTGTTGACGATCCTGCACGACGGCGGCTATCGCGATACCGAGATCGTGCGCTGGCTGTTCACCCCCGACCCGTCGCTGACCGTTACCCGCGACGGCTCACGCGATGTCGTGAGCAATGCTCGCCCGGTCGATGCGCTCCACGCGCATCAGGCGCGTGAAGTCGTGCGCCGCGCCCAGGCTATGGCTTATTGAGGGGCTTATTGAGGGGCCTATTGAGTGGCTTATTGAGCGGGTTCCGTTGCGTCCCTTGGGGCAGCCGGCTCCGGCACCCGGTACAGCGAATACCAGGCCAGCAGCGCGAACGCGGTCGCCAACCCGACGTGCAGCCAGGAATACATGCCGTGTGATCCGTCGGGTTTGAAGATCACCATGACCCAGGTCGAGAACCCGGCGATAGCCGCGATAGCCGGCCGTGACTGGGCCAGTGGGGCCACTATCGCCAGTGGCCAGGAGTAGTACCACGGCAGGGCGGCGGGGACGAACAACACCACGATCAGCATCGACCACGCGATGCCGGCCAGCACCGCCCGGTCGTCGCGCCGGAACCGCCACCACAGCAGCGGCAGCGACACCGCGATGATCAGAATTCCGATGAACCTGGTGATCCGCAGCAAGGTGTAGAAGTCGACGGTGAAGAAGTTCCTGCCCAGAGCGTGGATCAGGTTCGCCGCTCCCGTCGGTACGGTCAACCAGTTGATGATCTTCACCGAGCCCGCCAGCGCCGTGAGCCATCCCAATCCGACGCCGGCTACCGCGGACAGCACCGCGAACACCGCCACGAATATCAGCAGCGACGCTGCGGCGGCTGCCAGGAACGCCTGAACCAGCCGGTATCCCCGGTCGTCGCGCAGATGCCGCATCCATACCCAGAACAGGAACGGCAGCGCCAGCCCGGCTGTGGCTTTGACCGCGATCGCCACCGTGATCAGCGTGATGCCCGCGACATGGCGACGCTGCATGGTGAGCGCGATGCCGGCGGCCATCAGGCCGACCATCAGCATCTCGTTGTGCACTCCACCCATCAGATGGATGAGCACCAGTGGGTTGAGCACGCAGGTCCATAGCGCGGTGGCGCCGTCGGCGCCGAGGTGACGTGCCAGGCGCGGGGCCGCCCAAATCAACAGCGCCAGCCCGGGCAGCATGCACAAGCGCAACAGCATGGTCCCGGCGACCACGTTGTTGCCGACGATGATCGTCACGAGCTTGGCCACCAGAATGAACGCCGGACCGTAGGGGGCGGTAGTGATCGTCCAGATCGGGCTCACGTCGTCCAGCAACGCATTCGGGTTACCCACCGGCCCCACCGCATAGGGATCCAGGCCGTCGCGCAGCAGTGCGCCCTGCGCCAGGTAGGAGTAGGTGTCCCGGCTGAAGACCGGCACCGACAGCAGCAGCGGCGCCAGCCAGAATGCGGTGGTGGCCCGCATGGTGAACTCGGTTGCTTCGCCGGCGAGGACCTGTCGGCCCAGCCACAGCCACGCGATCAGCATCATGCCCACGCCCAACCACAACACGATCGACGACAGCACCAGCCCGTGGCCGAAGCGCAGCCACGACATGTGAATCGTCTCCAACAGCGGGTCGTGCTGGCGGGTGCTGCCGGCTCCCAACCCTCCCGCGGTGATCAGCACGGCCCCCAGGAAACCCAGCCAGGCGGGTTTGGCCTGCGGGGTTCCGGCGAATGCGCGAAATCGTGAAATACGTTGGTTCACTGACAGTTTCGTCGCCGAGTCAGTTTCCGGCGGGGGCGTCGCACTGGTCATCGGTTCAGGCCGACCGGTCCGTGGCCGTCCGGGCCAACTGCGACAATCCGGCCTTGGCTCGTGCGTTGATGGGTGCGGATGCGAGCGTCGCCAGCGCCCGTTGGGTGAGCTCGGTGATCCGATTCTCGGCCGCTGCCAAAGCGCCGACCCCCGCGATGACCTCACGCAGCTCGCGCACCTGCACGTCGGTCAGCTCGGTGCCGATCGAGCTACGCAACAGGCTGGCCTTTCGAGGGTCCGACTTCTCCGCGAGCTCGGCTGCCTCGGCTATCAGCACCGTGCGTTTTCCCGATCTCAGGTCGTCGCCGGACGGCTTGCCGGTCACCGCAGGATCTCCGAACACCCCGAGAACGTCGTCGCGCAGCTGAAACGCCACCCCGAGGTCCGTCCCGAACTGATGAAACGCGGCAGCGACGTCGGGTCTGTCGGCAGCTGCGGCCACCCCCAGTTGCAGCGGCCGCGACACGGTGTAGCAGGCGGTTTTGAAAGTGGCAACCGTCATCGCCGAGGCGATTGAGTTCGCGGCGCTGGCCTCGGCGACGATGTCGAGGTATTGCCCGCCCAGCACCTCGGTGCGGATGCCGGACCATACCCGCCGCACCCGGCGCGCAGCGTCGGGCGGCAGGCTGGTCTGGCCCACCTCGGAAACGATGTCGTCGGCCCAGGCCTGTGCCACGTCGCCGAGCAGTATCGCCGCCGAGATGCCGAACTGGTGCGCCGGGCCGAGCCAGTTGCGCTCCCGGTGCAGCGCGGCGAAATGCACATGGGCCGTCGGCCGGCCGCGACGGGTCGAGGAGGCGTCGATCACGTCGTCGTGTATCAGGGCCCAGGCGTGCAACAGTTCCAGGGCGGAAAACAATCGCAGGATCTCGGGGCCGGGCTCCTCGGTTGTCACGGCGTGCCAGCCCCAGTATGCGAAGACCGGCCGTAGCCGTTTGCCCCCGCGCAGCGCAAAGTCTTCCAGCCAGGCCGTCAAGGCGTCGTAGTCGCTCCCGATATAGGCCGCCTCGCGGCGACGGTCGTGCAGATACCGTCGTAGCTGGTCGGTGATGGCGCCGCCTAAGTCGGTTGCCGATGCTTCGACGCTCAGCGCGGCGCCCCTTTCTGCTCGGCACGTCCCTGGCCCGACAGTGTATTCGGCCCCGGCGCCGTGGGCGGGTATTGCCTCCCTCGGGCGGCCATCTGTATTCGGGCCCGACGCAGTTGCTTCGACTGACTCGCCGAGACGCCCCTATGCTGTCGTGATGGCCCTGTGATGAGGCCCGGGTGGGGGGTGTGCGCGGCGTGGCGCGGTGTGAGCAGTAGTCGTCTGAGGAATCTGAGGAAGAGGTGCCGTGTGACGCTCAATACCATCGCGCTCGAGCTGGTTCCTCCGAACGTGGACGGGGGCCACGAACGGGCACTGGAAGACGCGCACAAATTGCTGCGGTACTCGGCCGAATCGGGCCTCGACGGCCGAATCCGCCACGTGATGATCCCGGGGATGATCGCCGAGGACGACGATCGGCCGGTCCCGATGCAGCCCAAGCTCGACGTCCTGGACTTCTGGTCGATCATCAGACCGGAGCTGCCGTCGATCAGCGGCCTGTGCACGCAGGTCACCGCCTTCATGGACGAGTCGTCGCTGCGTGAGAGGCTCGCCGAGCTGTGTGCCGCCGGGATGGAGGGCGTCGTGTTCGTCGGGGTGCCGCGCACGATGAACGACGGCGAAGGCTCCGGCATCGCGCCGACCGACGCGTTGTCGATCTACCGGGAGCTGGTGGCCAACCGTGGTGTGATCGTGATTCCCACCCGAGACGGCGAGCAGGGTCGGCTCAATTTCAAATGCAATCAGGGCGCGACCTATGGCATGACGCAGTTGTTGTATTCCGACGCGATCGTGGCGTTCCTGACCGAGTTCGCCGCGGCCACCGACCACCGACCCGAGATCCTGCTGTCGTTCGGGTTCGTCCCCAAGGTCGAGGCTCGCGCCGGCTTGATCAACTGGTTGATCCAGGACCCTGGCAACGCGGCCGTGGCCGAGGAGCAGGAGTTCGTCAAGAAGCTGGCCGGCAGCGAACCCGCCCAGAAGCGCCGATTGATGGTTGACCTCTATCAACGCGTGCTAGACGGTGTCGTGGACCTCGGCTTTCCGCTGAGCATCCATTTCGAGGCGACCTACGGCCTTTCCGCGCCGGCTTTCGAGACCTTCGCCGAGATGCTGGACTACTGGGCGCCCGACAAGCAGGGCTAACCGTGGGGCTAACCGAGGATTAACCGAGCCCGGTGAGCGACCCGACCCGGTTACTTCGGCGGCTGGTCGCCCGCGGCCGTGAGCCGGGGGGAGCGGTCCCGGCTGATCCAGGCCAGCAGTGCCACCACGCCCGCGGCCAGCAACGACCCGATGCCCAGCCAGATGCCGGCCGCGGTGAATGACCGGGTGTTGGGATCGGTATAGCGGGCCTGAGCGTTCATGGTGCTCACCACGCCCGGTTTGAGCTTCCACTGCACCACCTCGGGCTCGATGCGGTCACCGTTGGTGGAGGTCACGGTTCCGGGAAAGGCGACGGTCAGCTCGACGTCGGCGTCGGCGTCGGTGAGTGAGGTCAGATCTACCCGGCCCTCCAGAATCACCAGGTTGCCGTTGCGCCGCAGCGACAGGTTCACCCCGGCCGCGTCGGAGTTCATGTTGGCCAGCTGCGGCAACTCGGCGAACGTCACATCGGAAAACACCGCCTGCGACCCCACGTAGCCGTCGCTGTCGTAGTTGGAGACAGCCACTTTCTGGCTGAATGCCAGGTTGTTGCTGTCGAGTTGAGGGCCGGCGTCTTTGTTGTTCTTCGGTTTTGCCGCGGCGATGATCTCACCGGACACCAGGTCGTCGGGTGAGATGGTGATCGATGCTCGGACCCGCAGGCATCCGGTGGCCAGGGGCACCAGCATCAACAGCATCGCGATGGCCAGCATGCGGCGCCGTCGGGTCCCGGTCACGTGAGATTTGCGGGCTGAGAGCGAGGGAGAGCTGGCGCGCACCAGGTCATCGTGCCAGACCCGGCGTGCCGCTTGGGCAAGCCGTCCGGAGTCGGGCCTACAGCGGTAGCGCGCGGCCCAGGACCGCGAACGCGCGGGGGTCGCCGGCGAAGTAGTAGCCGCGGATGATGTCGGTGAAGCCCAGCCGCCGGTACAACCGCCACGCCCGGTTGGCCTCGCCATTGGTCTCCGGAGTGGACAGTAGGACGTGGTCCTCCTGCCGACCGGCGAGTAGCCGGCGGACCAGTGCCTCGCCGAGGCCATGGCCCTGGGCGCGCGGCTGGATATGCAATTCGGTCAACTCGAAATAGCTACTCATCACCCGCGAGATCGCCTGCGGCGGAAAACCACTGCGCTGCAGCCCGAGGACCACTTGCTGCTGCCACCACTGCCCGGGGGCGCCGGGGTAGCCGTACGCGACGCCCACCATCGGTGCGCTGCTCAGATCGCCGGCCGCCGACGCCCGGCTGTCCGGATCGGCTCCCACGATTCCGGACGGATCGGCCCCGCCCGGGTCCGCTACGTCGACGGCGGCGACAGCCTTCCAGCCCGGCCGGCGGATGTGCTCCTGCCATATTGCGGCGCGCTGGTTCTCGGTGCCTCTGGGGTAGCGCATCGCGTCGACATAGACGGTCAGGGCCTCCCTGAGGCGGCGCTCCATCTCGCTCGGGGCCAGATCGATGAGGAATATCGCCAACTGCCCTCCTCGCGGTGATCCGCTGCGGTGCCTCAACACCAGTATCGGACCACTGCCGCCGCGGTTGGCCGAGCGGTCGACACGCGCACCGGTAAGAAGCGATATGGAATTTGTGACCGGTTGCACCGCATGGGGTGTCGGGCGCATTCGTGCGCCGGGGTGCGGCCGGGATAGAATCGCCGGCGAATCAGTGGTACGGCTGGGATTGACCTCGTATCATCTGAGTTAGTTGCCCCCACAACGGGCATCCGCGTTGCTACCGGTAGTTACGTGACAGTCTGTCGGCAAGGAGGGACGAATGCCACTCTCCGATCATGAGCAGCGGATGCTTGAGCAGATCGAGAGCGCGCTCTACGCCGAAGACCCTAAGTTCGCGTCGAGTGTCCGTGGTGGGGGCTTCCGCGCACCCACGGCACGGCGGCGCTTGCAGGGTGCGGCGTTGTTCGTCATCGGCCTGGCCATGCTGGTTTCCGGGGTGGCATTCAAGGCCACGATGATCGGAAGCTTCCCGGTCCTCAGTGTCTTCGGTTTTGTGGTGATGTTCGGCGGCGTGGTCTATGCCATCACCGCGCCGCGGTTGCCGGGGCGGCTGGATCACTCTCGGCCAGCGTCCGGGGGGGCCCGCCAGCGTCGCAGTAAAGGCGCCGGAGGCTCATTCACCAGCCGGATGGAGGATCGGTTCCGGCGCCGCTTCGACGAGTAGGCGAACGAACGTAGACCTTACGGGGCAGCCACGGGGCTGCCCCGTTTTTCGTGCGCACCCGATGTCCCGCGCCGGAGCCGCCGGTCGCGGGTCACGTCGGGGAATCCACACCGAAACCCAGTCGTGAGCTATTGACCTTAGCAATGCCCCACTGCGCCCCACCTGGCGCCCCATTTCCCATCGCTAGCCCTGAAATGCGGTTTTAGCGTGACCCGAGAGCTGGATGCCGGGGCGCGGGGTGACACGAAAGTGACCTGGCACCGCGGATTCTTGGGGAAACACCGCGGCGACACCGCATCAATGGGGCGAAGTGGGGGATTGTGGGGTATGGTGGCTGAAGTGTTTGGGTGAGCGAGCGGCTCTAGGTGGGAGGTGGCCTAGTGTTTCTCGGCACCTACACGCCCAAACTCGACGACAAGGGGCGGCTGACGCTGCCGGCAAGGTTTCGCGACGCGTTGGCAGGGGGGTTGATGGTCACCAAAAGCCAAGATCACAGCCTCGCCGTCTACCCGAGAGCAGAGTTCGAGCAGCTGGCGCGCCGGGCGAGCAAGGCGCCGCGAAGCAACCCCGAAGCACGGGCGTTCCTGCGCAACCTTGCCGCCGGCACCGACGAGCAGCACCCCGACGGCCAGGGCCGGATCACGCTGTCGGCCGACCATCGCCGCTACGCGGGTCTTTCCAAGGACTGCGTGGTGATCGGCGCGGTCGACTACCTCGAGATCTGGGATGCCCAGGCTTGGCACGACTACCAGCAACTCCATGAAGAGAACTTCTCCGCGGCCAGCGATGAAGCACTCGGCGACATCTTCTGAGGTGCGTGTCCGTGCACCGTGGTCTCTGCCCGAACCGACCCTGGCGTACTTCCCCGACGCCAGGTTCGCGACTTCGGACAGGGACCTCGGTGCAGGGACGCCACGGTGGCCAGACTGGTGGACAGGCCGGTATTGCCCCACCCGGGGAGGTGTCACGGTGGCTGATGGCCCAAGGGATTTCGGTCATGTGCCCGTCCTGGCGCGCCGCTGTGTCGAGCTGCTCGCTCCGGCGCTGACCCGGCACCACCCGGACGGCTCCGGGGCGATTCTGGTCGACGCGACCCTCGGCGCGGGCGGGCACGCAGAACGGTTTTTGCGCGAGTTGCCGGGCCTGCGGCTCATCGGGCTGGATCGCGACCCGAGCGCCCTGGACATTGCCCGGGATCGGTTGGCGTCCTTCGCCGAGCGGATCACACTGATACGCACCCGCTACGACGGTCTCGCACCGGCACTGGCCGAGTTAGGTTATGGCGCAGTCGAATCGGTCGACGGGGTGCTGTTCGATCTGGGCGTCTCTTCCATGCAGCTCGACCGTGCCGAGCGCGGCTTCGCCTATGCCAAGGATGCTCCGCTGGACATGCGGATGGACCCGGACACACCGCTGACCGCGGCCGACATCGTCAACACCTACGACGAGGCCGCGCTGGCCGATATCCTGCTGCGCTACGGTGAGGAGCGGTTTGCCCGCCGCATCGCCGGGCGTATCGTCCGGCAGCGCGCACACACGCCGTTCACGTCGACCTCCGAGCTGGTTGCTGTTGTCTACCAGGCGATTCCGGCTGCGGCCCGGCGCACCGGCGGGCATCCGGCCAAGCGCACCTTCCAGGCTCTGCGCATCGCGGTCAACGAAGAGCTGGACTCGCTGCGCGGCGCCGTTCCCGCTGCGATGGCCGCACTCCGGGTCGGCGGACGCATCGTGGTGATGGCCTACCAGTCGCTGGAGGACCGGATCGTCAAGCGGGTGTTCGCCGACGCGGTCGCGTCCAGAACACCGATCGGGCTTCCGGTCGAGCTTCCCGGCCACGGACCGCGGTTTCGGTCGCTGACCCACGGCGCCGAACGCGCGGATGCGGCCGAAATGGAACGCAATCCACGCAGCGCCGCGGTGCGGCTGCGGGCGTTGCAACGTATTGACCATGAGGCGGAACCGCAGCACGCGACCGGGAAGGGCGATTCATGACGGCGAAGCGCGAAGCTCGGGTGCCGGGGAACCGCCGCGGTAGCGATCGTCGCGGCGGAGGCGATCGTTCCGCTGCCACCAACCGGCACCCGGCAGCCGACTCGGCGTCGCGTCGCTCCCGGGCGGGCAAGACCACGGCGCCGCACCGCGAGGCGCGGATGCCGAAGTCGGGACCGCAGACCAGTCCGATGCCCCGGCCCGTCGACCGTCCGGCCCGGCCCAAGAACACCAGTCAGGCCAAAGCTCGGGCCAAGGCCCGAAAAGCCAAGGCGCCCAAGGTAGTGCGACCCAAATTGAGCGAGCGGTTGGCCGTCCGGCTGGCATCGGTCGACCTGCGCCCCCGCACCTTGCTGAGCAAGGTCCCGTTTGTGGTCTTGGTGATCGGGTCGCTCGGCGTCGGGCTGGCGCTGACTTTGTGGCTGTCGACCGATGCCGCCGAGCGTTCGTATCAGCTAAGCCACGCTCGGGAGCGGACGCGGATCTTGCAGCAGCAAAAGGAGGCGCTGGAGCGCGATGTTCGTGAGGCCGGGTCTGCGCCGGCACTGGCAGAGGCGGCCCGCAAGCAGGGCATGATTCCGACCAGGGACACCGCCCACTTGGTTCAGGCGCCCGACGGCAATTGGGTGGTGGTGGGAACCCCCAAGCCTGCTGACGGTGTTCCGCCGCCCCCGCTGAACACGAAACTGCCGGAAGAAGGTCCGCCGCCGCCTCCGAAACCGCCGGTGGTTCCCCCGGAGGTTCCGGTTCGGGTCCTGCCGGGCCCCGGTGACCAGACCCCGCCTGCCCGGTCCGGCCCGCAGTTGCTGCCCCGCACTCCCGACGGCGCATCGACGCTGGGCGCCGACAGCAACCACCTGCCGGGCCAGCTGCCGGGAGTGCCGGGATCGGTTGCGGTACCGGGCCAGGCGCCGGGCGTGCCGGGATCGGTTGCGGTACCGGGCCAGGCGCCGGGAGTGCCGGGATCGGTTGCGGTACCGGGCCAGGCGCCGGGCGTGCCGGGACAGCTCCCGCTGCAGCTTCAGCCGCCGGCACCCGTCGGCTCGGCGCCCGCCGCGCCGGTGCAGCTGCCCGGTCAAGTGCCGGCCCCGGTACCAGCTGAGGTACCGATACCACTGCAATCGGGCACCGCGGCGCCGGTGCTCGGCGTACCGCCGGCACCTGCGGCCCCCATGACTCCGGTAGCTCCGGCAGCGCCCGCGCCCCCGGTCAGCGTGCATGCACCGCAGCCGATTCCACCACCGGCGCCGTCCAACGGCGAACAGTTCGTCCCGGTGACTCCCACGGTCCCGGCGGCGCCCGGGGGGCCGCGGTGAGCCGCGGCGGGCGCATTCGCCCGGCGCCATCGACGGGTGGTCCGCGCAAACGGCGGCAGTCCCAGGACCAGCGGCAGCCGAAGCGGTCCAAGAAGCCTACCAAGAAGCTCAGTGATCACCGGGTCAACGAGACCCCGGCGCCCAACCGGCTCCGGAAAGCCAAGGAAGCCAATAAAACCCGCGTCGCGGTGCGCGCCGAAACAGCCCCACCCGGCCGGCCGGCGGGGCAACGGCGGACCCGTCAGGCAGTGGAAGTGGCGACCCGCGGTGCGTCGTTTGTCTTCCGGCATCGGGCCGGCAACGCGGTGATTATCGCGTTGATGATGGTCGCCGCGACCCAGCTGTTCTACCTGCAGGTGTCCAATGCCGCGGACCTGCGCGCCCAGGCGGCCGGCCAGCTCAAGGTCACCGACGTCGAACCGGCGGTTCGCGGCGCCATCGTCGACCGGCACAACGACCGGCTGGCGTTCACCATCCAGGCGCGTGCGTTGACCTTCCAGCCCAAGAGGGTCCGCCAGCAGCTGGAGGAGGCCAAGAAGAAGTCCCGCGCTGCCCCGGACCCGCAGCAGCGGCTCAAGGACATCGCCAGGGAGATCGCGGGCAAGCTGAACAACAAGCCCGACGCCGCAACGCTGCTGAAGAAGCTGCAGAGCAGTGATGCGTTCGTGTATCTGGCACGTGCCGTCGATCCCGCGATCGCCGGCGCCATCTCCGAGAAGTATCCCGAGGTGGGCTCCGAGCGCCAGGATCTGCGCCAGTACCCCGGTGGATCGCTGGCCGCCAACATCGTGGGCGGGATCGATTGGGATGGCCACGGTCTGCTGGGTCTGGAGGACTCCATGGATGCCGTGCTGGCCGGAACCGACGGCTCGGTCACCTACGACCGCGGATCGGACGGCGTGGTCATCCCCGGCAGCTACCGCAACCGGCACAAGGCGGTTCACGGTTCCACCGTCCAACTCACGCTCGACAACGACATCCAGTTCTACGTGCAGCAGCAGGTGCAGCAGGCCAGGAACCTGTCCGGGGCCCACAACGTCTCAGCCGTGGTACTGGATGCCAAGACCGGCGAAGTGCTCGCCATGGCCAACGACAACACCTTCGACCCGTCCCAGGACATCGGGCGCCAGGGCGACAAGCAGTTGGGCAACCCGGCCGTATCGTCACCCTTCGAACCGGGATCGGTGAACAAGGTGATCACCGCGTCGTCGGTCATCGAGTACGGGCTGTCCGACCCCGACGAGGTGCTGCAGGTACCGGGCACGATCGAGATGGGCGGGGTCAGCGTGCACGACGCCTGGGAGCACGGCGTGATGCCCTATACCACGACCGGCGTGTTCGGAAAGTCGTCCAACGTCGGCACGCTGATGCTGGCGCAGCGCGTCGGCCCGGAACGCTTTTACGACATGGTTCGCAAGTTCGGGCTGGGTCAGCGCACCGGCGTCGGCCTGCCCGGTGAGAGCGCCGGGCTGGTGCCGCCGATCGACCAGTGGTCGGGCAGCACCTTCTCGAATCTTCCTATCGGCCAAGGTCTTTCGATGACACTGTTGCAGATGGCCGGCATGTATCAGGCGATCGCCAACGACGGTGTGCGGATACCTCCTCGGATGATCAAGGCGACCATCGCAGCCGACGGCACCCGCACCGAGGAACCGCGTCCCGACGGCGTCCGGGTGGTGTCGGCGCAGACGGCCCAGACCGTGCGCCAGATGTTGCGCGCCGTCGTACAGCACGACCCGATGGGCTACCAGCAGGGCACCGGCCCGGCGGCGGCGGTGCCCGGTTACCAGATGGCCGGCAAGACCGGGACCGCACAGCAGATCAACCCCGCCTGTGGCTGCTACTTCGACAACGTCTACTGGATCACCTTCGCCGGGATGGCCACTGTCGACAATCCCCGTTACGTGATCGGGCTGATGATGGACAACCCGGAGCGCAACGCCGACGGTAGCCCGGGCCACTCGGCGGCCCCGCTGTTCCACAACATCGCCGGCTGGCTGATGCAACGCGAAAACGTGCCGCTCTCACCAGACCCGGGGCCGCCGCTGGTCTTGCAGGCCACCTGAGGCCACCCCGGGGGTCCGCGCGGGCGGCGGTGGCGGCGGCAACGGCGGCAATGCCCTGCTGTGGGAGCCGGCGGTGCCGCCGGCTGGTTGTTTGTGGCGCACCGGCGGTGCCGGTGGCCGGGGCGGTGCGGGCGTCCCGGCCGGCGCCGACGGGACCAGCGGGCGCGGCGGGCTGCTCTAGGGCGCGCTCGGCGAGCAAGGCTGATCCAAAGGCCCACCGGCCGGCACTTGCGGTGCGGTCGAGAGGGTTCCGGCGGGTTGGTGTCCGGCAATGGGAGGTCGGGAGGCATCGGCGGGTGCCGGATCCGGCGGCTGTGGGATGCCCGCCGGGCACGGCTGATCCCGGGTGCGTCTCCGCGGCTGCACTGACCTGGCATCACCGCGATCGACGCGAGCCGGGCGGCTGCCGCCGTCCAGCGCAGGCGCGGCTCCACATGGTGAGCGGGTGCGTCTAGGTAGGGTGTCAACGCCGACCATGGCGATCTCTCAACATCTGCGATCGGACGGAGGTGGTGCCAATGGCGGAGTCGATGTCCAAAGGGTTACGCCCTCGTACCGTCGCGGGGGTGAAGCTGGCTGTACTGGCGGCGCAGACGGGCGCGGTACCAGACGCCACCGCGGATTACCCCGAAACCTTCCGGGATGTGCAAGTCACCGGCGTGACACTGCGTGCCCAGGACGTCCAGCCCGGCGACTTGTTCGCCGCCCTGCCCGGCTCGACCACACACGGCGCCCGTCATGCCGTCGATGCCATCGAGCGCGGGGCGGTCGCGGTGCTCACCGACGCCGACGGGGTCGCCGCGATGGGTGCCCACGCGGCGACCGTGCCGGTCTTGGTGCATCCGGCACCGCGCAGCGTGCTCGGGGGGCTGGCCGCCACCGTGTACGGCCGCCCGTCCGAGCAGCTCACGGTCGTCGGCATCACCGGAACGTCGGGCAAGACCACCACCACCTATCTGGTGGAGGCCGGTTTACGGGCCGGCGGTCGGGTCGCCGGGCTGATCGGCACCATCGGCATCCGCATCGACGGCGCCGACATCCCGAGTGCGCTGACCACACCGGAGGCCCCCGCCTTACAGGCCATGCTTGCGGAAATGTCCGAACGCGGCGTGGACACCGTGGTCATGGAGGTGTCTAGCCACGCGCTGGCCCTGGGCCGGGTGGACGGCACCCGCTTCGCCGTTGGCGGCTTCACCAACTTGTCGCGTGACCATCTGGACTTTCACCCCACCATGGAGGACTACTTCGAGGCCAAGGCGTTGCTGTTCGACCCGGCCTCGACGCGGCGCGCCGGCACCGTCGTGGTGTGCGTCGATGACGACGCCGGGCGCGCGATTGCCGAGCGGGCCGGGAATGCGATCACCGTGAGTGCGCGCGATCGGGCCGCGCACTGGTGCGCCGTCGACGTCGTGCCGATGGGCGCCGCCGGACAGGAATTCACCGCCGTTGACCCGGCCGGCGTCCAGCACCGGGTGCGCATCGGCTTGCCGGGCAACTACAACATCGCCAATTGCCTTCTCGCACTGGCGATTTTGGACAGTATCGGGGTCTCGCCGGAACAGGCTGCGCCGGGACTGCGGCAGGCCCGGGTCCCCGGACGCCTGGAACAGGTGGACCGCGGCCAGGATTTCCTGGCTCTCGTCGACTACGCGCACAAGCCGGGGGCCTTGCGGGCGGTGTTGACCACGCTGACGAGCCCGGACCGTCGGCTGGCGGTGGTGTTCGGCGCCGGTGGCGAGCGTGACCCGGGAAAGCGCGCCCCGATGGGTGCCGTCGCCGCGGAGCTGGCCGACCTGGTCGTCGTTACCGACGACAACCCGCGCGGCGAGGACCCCGCGGCGATCCGCCGGGAGATCCTGGCCGGGGCCGCGGCGGCTGGTGGCACTGCCGAGGTGGTCGAGGTCGCTGACCGACGGGACGCGATCCGGCACGCGGTCGCCTGGGCCGGCCCCGGGGACGTGGTCCTGGTCGCCGGCAAGGGCCATGAAACCGGCCAGCGCGGCGCCGGGGAGGTCCGCCCGTTCGACGACCGGGTGGAACTAGCCGAGGCGTTGACCGCGCGCGAGGCCGGCGGGCTTCCCAGACCCGGGCAGACACGCCCATGATCGACCTGACCGTGGCTCAGATCGCCGACATCGTCGGCGGCACGCTGGCCGATATCTCGCCGCAGGACGCCGCACAACGCCGCGTCACCGGGACCGTCGAGTTCGACTCGCGCGCGGTCGGCCCCGGCGGATTGTTCCTGGCGCTGCCCGGCGCCCATGTTGACGGACACGACTATGCGGCGTCGGCGGCAGCGGCCGGGGCGGTCGCCGTGCTGGCCGCCCGGCCGGTCGGTGTTCCGGCCATCGTGGTGGCCCCGGAGCGGTCCCCGGCCGAGGGCGCGCTGGCCGGAGTGCTAGAGCACGACGCCGACGGGTCGGGCGCGGCCGTCCTGGCCGCGCTGGCGAAACTGGCCAAGGCGGTGGCCGCGGAACTGGTCGCCGGCGGGCTGACCATCATCGGGATCACCGGTTCGTCGGGCAAGACGTCGACCAAGGATCTGGTGGCCGCGGTGCTGGAGCCGTTGGGTGTGGTGGTTGCCCCGCCCGGATCCTTCAACAACGAGCTGGGTCATCCCTGGACCGTGCTGCGCGCCGGCCGCGACACCGACTACCTGGTCCTGGAGATGTCGGCCCGCCACCCCGGCAACATCGCCGCGCTGGCCGAGATCGCGACCCCGGCCGTCGGGGTGGTGCTCAACGTCGGCACCGCACACCTGGGCGAATTCGGCTCCCGCGAGGCCATAGCGCGAACGAAATCGGAACTGCCGCAAGCTGTTCCGCAATCCGGGGTGGTCATCCTCAATGCTGACGACCCGGCCGTGGCGGCGATGGCCGAGGTGACCGCGGCGCGGGTGGTGCGGGTCAGTCGCGGCAGCACTGGCGATGTATGGGCCGGCCCGGTGTCGCTGGACGAGCTGGCCAGGCCGCAGTTCACCGTGCACGCCGGTGCTACCCAGGCCGAAGTCCGGCTGGGCGTCTACGGCGACCATCAAGTCGCCAATGCGTTGTGCGCGGCCGCCGTCGCGCTGGAATGCGGTGCCACCCTCGATCAGGTGGCAACCGCGCTTGGCGGCGCCGGTCCGGTGTCGCGGCATCGGATGCAGGTGACCACCCGCGCGGACGGGGTGACGGTCATCGACGACGCCTATAACGCCAACCCCGACTCCATGCGGGCCGGTCTGCAGGCGCTGGCCTGGATCGCCCACGGCGGCTCCGGCACCGGGTCCGACCTCCCCGTCAAGAGGCGCAGCTGGGCGGTTTTGGGTGAGATGGCTGAACTCGGCGCGGACGCCATTGCCGAGCATGACCGCGTCGGCCGGCTCGCGGTGCGTTTAGATGTGTCTCGACTCGTTGTCGTGGGAACCGGGAGGTCGCTGAGCGCCATGCACCACGGAGCGGTCCTGGAAGGGGCGTGGGGAGCTGGGGCTGATAGAGGGGCCGTCAACGTCGCCGACGCCGACGCCGCGCTGGAACTGTTGCGCGCCGAAGTCCAACCCGGGGATGTGATCCTGGTCAAGGCGTCGAACTCGGCAGGCTTGGGAGCCCTGGCCGACGCGTTGGTCTCGGACGGCCCAGCTGGGGGCGCCGGCAACCGCGGGAGCGCACACCCATGAGACAGATCCTGATCGCCGTCGCCATCGCGCTGGCGGTTTCCATCCTGCTCACCCCGGCGCTGATCCGGCTGTTCACCAAACAGGGCTTCGGTCACCACACCCGCGACGACGGCCCACCCAGCCACCACAGCAAACGCGGCACGCCGTCGATGGGCGGTGTGGCGATTCTGGCCGGCGTCTGGGCGGGCTACTTCGGAACCCACCTCGCCGGTCTGGCGTTCGACGGCGAAGGCATCTCCGCGTCGGGTTTGCTGGTGCTGGGCCTGGCCACCGCGCTCGGGGGGGTCGGATTCCTCGACGACATGATCAAGATCCGCAGGTCACGCAACCTCGGGCTGAACAAGACCGCCAAGACCGTGGGGCAGATCACCTCCGCCGTGCTGTTCGCGGTGCTGGTGCTGCAGTTCCGCAATCCGGCCGGCATCACGCCGGGCAGCGCACAGCTGTCCTACGTGCGTGAGATCGCCACGGTCACGCTGGCTCCGGCACTGTTCGTGCTGTTCTGCGTGGTCGTCGTCAGCGCCTGGTCGAATGCGGTCAACTTCACCGACGGCCTGGACGGGCTGGCCGCCGGCTGCATGGCGATGGTCACCGGCGCCTACGTGCTGATCACCTTCTGGCAATACCGCAACGCATGCGTCACCGCGCCCGGGTTGGGCTGCTACAACGTGCGGGACCCGCTGGATCTGGCGCTCATCGCCGCCGCGACCGCCGGCGCCTGCATCGGCTTTTTGTGGTGGAACGCCGCACCCGCGAAGATCTTTATGGGCGACACCGGCTCCCTGGCCTTGGGCGGTGTCATCGCCGGGCTCTCGGTCACCAGCCGCACCGAGCTGCTGGCGGTGGTGCTGGGCTCGCTGTTCGTCGCCGAGATCACGTCGGTGGTGCTGCAGATACTGGCTTTCCGCACGACCGGGCGCCGGGTATTCCGGATGGCGCCCTTCCACCACCATTTCGAGTTGGTCGGCTGGGCCGAAACCACGGTGATCATCCGTTTCTGGCTGCTCACCGCCATCAGCAGTGGTTTGGGTGTGGCCTTGTTCTACGGTGAATATCTGGCTGCGATCGGTGCCTGACGTGCTTGGCTCCCTGGTGCCGGGCGCGCCGGTACTGATCGCCGGTGGCCGCGTCACCGGCCGCGCCGTGCTGGCGGCGCTGACCCGCTTCGGCGCGACGCCCACGGTGTGCGACGACGATCCGGTGATGCTGCAGCCCTATTCCGATGGCGGTGTGGCGACGGTGGAGCCGTCGGTCGCGGTAGCACAGATCGCCGAGTATGCATTGGTGGTCACCAGCCCCGGGTTCCAGCCGACGACGCCGGTGCTGGCCGCGGCCGCCGCCGCGGGTGTGCCGATCTGGGGTGACGTGGAGCTGGCCTGGCGGCTGGACGCGGCGGGCCGCTACGGGCCGCCGCGCCGCTGGCTGGTGGTGACCGGCACCAACGGCAAGACCACCACGACCTCGATGCTGCACGCCATGCTGACCGCGGCCGGCCGCCGCAGCGTGCTGTGCGGAAACATCGGCAGCCCGGTGCTGGAGGTGCTCGACCAGCCCACCGATGTGCTGGCCGTCGAGTTGTCGAGTTTCCAGCTGTACTGGGCGCCGTCGCTGCGGCCGGAGGCCGGCGTGGTGCTCAACATCGCCGAAGATCACCTGGACTGGCATGGCACCATGGCCGCCTACACCGAGGCCAAGGCGCGGGTGCTGACCGGCCGGGTGGCGGTGGTAGGGCTGGATGATCCCCGGGCGGCGGCGCTGCTGGAGACCGCGCCGGCGCGGGTGCGGGCCGGTTTCCGGCTCGGTGAGCCCGCGGCCGGGGAGCTGGGTGTGCGCGACGGCTACCTGGTTGACCGGGCCTTCGCCGCCGACCTGCCGCTGCTGTCGGTGGCCGCCATCCCGGTGCCCGGCCCGGTCGGGGTGCTCGACGCGCTGGCCGCGGCCGCGCTGGCCCGCTCTGTCGGGGTGTCCGCCGAGGCGATCGCGGACGCGATCGCCTCGTTTCAGGTCGGGCGCCACCGCTCGGAAGTGGTGGCGGTCGTCGACGGCGTCACTTACGTCGACGACTCCAAGGCCACCAACCCGCACGCCGCGCAGGCGTCGGTGCTGGCCTACCCGCGGGTGGTCTGGCTGGCCGGTGGGCTGCTCAAGGGCGCTTCTGTGGATGCCGAGGTGGCGAGCATGGCATCGAGGCTGGTCGGAGCGGTGCTCTTCGGCCGAGACCGGGCAGTGGTTGCCGAGGCGTTATCACGACACGCGCCGGATGTCCCCGTCGTCCAGGTTGTGGCAGGCGAGGATGCTGATATGGCTGTGGCTTGTGATGCTGATGTGACAAAAGTTGATGATTCCGTCGAACCGCTCGGGGCCCGCGTGATGACCGCCGCGGTGGCCGCGGCCAAAGAGATGGCCAAGCCCGGCGACACGGTGCTGCTGGCGCCGGCCGGCGCGTCGTTCGACCAGTTCGACGGCTACGCGGACCGAGGTGACGCGTTCGCGGCCGCGGTACGCGCCGCGGTCCGGTAGGCGGCGTGCGCAGCGCATTCACCCGGCTGATGCGCCGGGGCAAGGCAGACACTGCCGACACTGCCACCGCCCACGGGCCGGCCGAGCCGGAGGAGACGGCGCAGCCTGACGAGCAGGTCGACGCTGCGGCTTCGCCGGACGAGCAGGCGCGTGAGCAGACCGGCGAGAAGTCGGGCGAGAAGTCCCGCGAGAAGTCGGGCGAGAAATCCCGGGCCAAGCCCGAGCAGGCCGGCCCGCGCACCCGGTTCGGCGTGTGGCTGGGCCGGCCCATGACCTCGTTTCACCTGATCATCGCCGTCGCCGCGCTGCTCACCACGCTCGGCCTGATCATGGTGCTCTCGGCCTCCGGCGTGCGGTCCTATGACGACGACGGGTCGGCATGGGTGATCTTCGGCAAGCAGGTTTTGTGGACCGTCGTCGGTCTGATCGGCTGCTACGTCGGGCTACGCATGTCGGTGCAGTTCCTCCGCCGCATCGCCTTCTCCGCCTTCGCGTTCACCATTGTGTTGTTGGTGCTGGTGCTGATTCCGGGAATCGGCAAGGAAGCCAACGGTTCCCGCGGCTGGTTTGTGGTGGCGGGCTTTTCGATGCAGCCGTCGGAGCTGACCAAGATGGCGTTCGCGGTCTGGGGTGCGCATCTGCTGGCGGCCCGGCGGATGGAGCGGGCGTCGCTGCGGGAAATGCTGATTCCGCTGGTGCCGGCCGCAGTCGTGGCGCTGGCGTTGATCGTGGCGCAGCCCGACCTGGGACAGACGGTGTCGATGGGCATCATCCTGCTCGGGCTGCTGTGGTACGCGGGGTTGCCGCTGCGCGTTTTCGCCAGCTCACTGGCAGCGGTCGTCATCTCCGCGGCGATCCTGGCGATGACCGCGGGTTACCGGTCCGACCGGGTGCGGTCTTGGCTCGATCCCGACAACGACCCGATGGACTCGGGCTACCAGGCCCGGCAGGCCAAGTTCGCGCTGGCTCACGGTGGAATCTTCGGCGACGGCCTGGGCCAGGGTGTGGCCAAGTGGAACTATCTGCCCAACGCCCACAACGACTTCATTTTCGCAATCATCGGCGAGGAGCTCGGCTTCATCGGCGCGCTCGGGCTGCTGGGACTGTTCGGGCTGTTCGCCTATACCGGCATGCGGATCGCTCGCCGGTCGGCCGACCCGTTTCTGCGGCTGTTGACCGCCACCGTCACGTTGTGGGTGCTGGGACAGGCGTTCATCAACATCGGTTACGTGATCGGGCTGCTGCCGGTTACCGGGCTGCAGCTGCCGCTGATCTCGGCCGGTGGCACCTCGACGGCCACCACCTTGTCGATGATCGGCGTCATCGCCAACGCGGCGCGGCATGAACCCGAGGCGGTGGCCGCGCTGCGCGCGGGTCGCGACGATACAGTGAACCGATTGCTGCGGCTGCCGCTACCCAAGCCTTACGTGCCGACCCGCCTCGAGGCGTTTCGTGACCGCAAGCGCCCGCACCCGCAACCGGCCAAACAGCCGGCCAGGCAGCCGGCCAAACAGCCGGCCGCGCGGAAGGCGCCCAAGGCGGTTCGCAAACCCGGGGAGCCGGCGCGACCGGCGTTGCCGCGCCGGGCCGATCGGCCGGTTCGCCGGTCCGCGGGTACCGCGCAGGCGCCGGGGCGGGGGCACCACCCGCTTGCCGGGGAGCATCATAGAGCGGGTCAGCGGTACGCCGGCCAGCGTCAGGCAGGTCGGGTTCGGGCATTGGAAGGTCAGCGTTACGGGTGAACGACTCGGTCAGGGAGCCGGCTGGTGGGCAGAGGGTGACCGACTACGGTCCATCGCTGTCGATCGTGCTTGCCGGCGGCGGCACCGCCGGCCATGTGGAGCCCGCGATGGCCGTCGCCGATGCGCTCAGCGCCCTGGAGCCGGATGTCCGGATCACCGCGTTGGGCACCCCCCGCGGGCTGGAGACGACGTTGGTGCCCGCCCGCGGCTATCACCTGGAGCTGATCACCCCGGTGCCGTTGCCGCGCAAACCCAGTGGCGACCTGGCCCGGCTGCCGCCGCGGGTGTGGCGTGCCGTCGCGGAGACCCGGGCGGTGCTCGACGCGGTTGACGCCGACGTCGTGGTCGGTTTCGGTGGGTATGTCGCGCTGCCCGCCTACCTGGCCGCGCGGGGTATCCCCGGCATGCGCAGGCGCAGCCGCCGTATCCCGGTGGTGATCCACGAGGCCAACGCCAGGGCCGGGTTGGCCAACCGGGTGGGTGCCCGCAGCGCCGACCGGGTGCTGTCGGCGGTGCCGGATTGCGGGCTGCGGCGGGCCGAGGTGGTCGGGGTTCCGGTCAGGCAGGCCATCACCGCCCTGGACCGTGCGGCGCTGCGCGCCGAGGCCCGGGCGCACTTCGGCTTCGCCGACGACGCCCGGGTGCTGCTGGTGTTCGGCGGTTCACAGGGCGCCGTCTCGCTCAACCGGGCGGTGTCAGCGGCCGCGGCCGACCTGGCCGCCGCGGGAGTGTCCGTCCTACATGCCCACGGGCCCAAGAACGTCTTGGAGCTGCGCACCCCCGATGCCGGTGACCCGCCGTACGTCGCGGTGCCCTATCTGGACCGGATGGATCTGGCCTACGCCGCCGCCGACCTGGTGATCTGCCGTTCCGGGGCGATGACGGTCGCCGAGGTGTCGGCCGTGGGGCTGCCGGCCATCTACGTGCCACTGCCGATCGGCAACGGCGAGCAGCGGCTCAATGCGCTGCCGGTGGTCAACGCCGGCGGCGGCATGGTGGTTGCCGACGCCGACCTCACCCCGGCCCTGGTGGCCCGCGAAGTCGCCGGGCTGCTCACCGATCCGCCCCGGCTGGCGGCGATGACGGCCGCCGCCGCGCAGGTGGGACACCGTGATGCGGCCCGGCGGGTGGCCCAGGCGGCGCTGGACACCGCGCGGTGGGCTCGGTCCAGGAGAGCCTCCAGGAGACCCAAGTGAACACCGAGCGGTTGCCGCCCGAACTGCAGCGGGTCCACATGGTCGGCATCGGCGGAGCCGGCATGTCGGGCATTGCCCGCATCCTGCTGGACCGCGGCGGCCTGGTGTCGGGCTCGGACGCCAAGGAGTCACGCGGTCTGCACGCGCTGCGGGCGCGCGGCGCGCTGATCCGGATCGGGCACGACGCGGCGTCGCTGGACCTGCTGCCCGGCGGCGTCACCGCCGTCATCACCACCCGTGCCGCCATTCCCAAGACCAATCCCGAACTGGTCGAAGCCCGGCGCCGCGGCATCCCGGTACTGCTGCGGCCGGTAGTGCTGGCCAAGCTGATGGCCGGCCGCACCACGCTGATGGTCACCGGAACGCACGGCAAGACCACCACGACGTCGATGCTGATCGTCGCGCTGCAGCACTGCGGGCGCGACCCCTCGTTCGCGGTGGGCGGTGAACTGGGCGAGGCCGGCACCAATGCCCATCACGGCAGTGGGGACTGCTTTGTCGCCGAAGCCGACGAAAGCGACGGCTCGCTGCTGGAGTACACCCCCAACGTCGCCGTGGTCACCAACATCGAGTCCGATCACCTGGACTTCTACGGCAGCACTGAGGCTTATGTCGGGGTGTTCGACTCCTTCGTGGAGCGGCTGGCGCCCAGGGGCGCGCTGGTGGTGTGCACCGACGATCCCGGCGCGGCCGCACTGGCCCGACGCTCCGCCGAGCTGGGAATCCGGGTGCTGGGCTACGGGTCGGCCGAAACCGCCGGTGCGCCGTTGGCCGCGACATTGCTGTCCTGGCAACAGCGCGGCACCGAAGCCGTGGCGCATATCCGGTTGGCCGGCGAGCGGCACCCGCGGGTGATGCGGCTCGCGGTGCCCGGACGGCACATGGCGCTCAATGCACTGGGTGCGCTGCTGGCGGCGATCGAAGTGGACGCCGCGATCGACGAGGTGCTCGACGGCCTGGCCGGTTTCGAGGGAGTGCGCCGTCGATTCGAGCTGGTCGGCACGGTGGGATCGATACGGGTGTTCGACGATTATGCCCACCACCCGACCGAGATCGGCGCCACGCTGGCGGCCGTGCGCTCGGTCGTCCAGCACGGGGGCACCGGTCGGCTGCTGGTCGTTTTCCAGCCGCATTTGTACTCGCGCACCAAGGCTTTCGCCGCCGAGTTCGGTCGCGCCCTCAGCGCCGCCGACGCGGTATTCGTGCTCGACGTCTACGGCGCCCGCGAACAACCGCTCGCCGGCGTCAGCGGAGCCAGCGTCGCCGAGCACGTGAGCGTACCGGTGCGCTACCTTCAGGATTTCTCGGCGGTTGCCGGCGAGGTTGCCGCCGCAGCGGGCCCGGGTGACGTCATCGTCACCATGGGCGCCGGAGACGTCACCCTGCTGGGTCCGGAGATCGTGTCCGCACTGCTGGTGCAGGCCAATCGCGGCGCGCCCGGCCGGCCAGGAGTTCTGCAGTGACCCAACCCGACGAAGGCAGCCCGGTCGACGTGGTCGCCGGCGACTCGGCAGACGTCGGTGCCGAAGCGGTCACCGAGCCACTCACCACCGAGGCGTCCGAGGCGCCGGGCGCCCAGCAGTCGGCAGCCGAAGACGAATTCGAGGGCCCGCGCCGGCGGGCCCGGCGCGAACGTGCCGAGCGCCGTGCCGCCCAGGCTCGCGCCATCGCCATCGAGCAAGCCCGGCGCGAGGCCAAACGACGGGCCCGCGGGCAAGTCGTCAAAGAGCCCAAACCCGTTGCGCGCGGCGTTGTTCAGGGATTGAAGATGCTGCTGGCCACCGTGGTGTTACTCGTCGTCGGGGTGGGGCTGGCGCTGATCCTGTATTTCACGCCCGCGATGTCGGCACGCAACATCGTCGTCGTCGGCGTCGGCGCGGTGACCCGCGAGGAGGTTCTCGACGCCGCCCAGGTGCGCCCCGGAACGCCGTTGTTGCAGATCAACACCAGTCAGGTCGCCGACCGGGTGGCGGCGATCCGGCGGGTGGCCAGCGCCCGGGTACAGCGGCAGTACCCGTCGGCGCTTCGGATCACCATCGTGGAGCGGGTTCCGGTGGTGGTCAAGGACTTTCCCGACGGGCCGCACCTGTTCGACCGCGACGGCGTGGATTTCGCGACCGGTCCGCCGCCACCGGGGCTGCCGTATATCGACGTGGACAATCCGGGCCCGACGGATCCCGCCACCTTGGCTGCGTTGCAGGTGTTGACCGCGCTGCGTCCCGAGGTCGCAGGCCAGGTGGGCCGGATCGCGGCGCCCTCGGTGTCCTCGATCACCCTCGCGCTGGCCGACGGGCGAGTGGTGATCTGGGGGACCACCGACCGTGCCGAGGAGAAGGCCGAGAAGCTGGCGGCGTTGTTGACCCAGCCCGGGCGGACCTACGACGTGTCCAGCCCGGACTTGCCGACCGTGAAATGACGTGGGGCGCAGCGAGCCGGCCCACAAAAAATTTGCCGGTGACGCGTCGGCGCGCCTGCACGGTTAGCACCCGTCGTACCCATACGGTTCTGGTTACGCGGAAGTACTTGACATAACTCTAAATCTATGGTTGAGGTTGAGAGTTTGCAAGCAGACACACCGCAGGAGGAACCGAGTTTCCCTTCAGGGAGGAAGACGAATGATGACCCCCCCGCATAACTACCTGGCCGTCATCAAAGTCGTGGGCATCGGCGGCGGCGGCGTCAACGCCGTCAACCGGATGATCGAGCAGGGACTCAAGGGCGTGGAGTTCATCGCGATCAACACCGATGCGCAGGCTTTGTTGATGAGCGATGCCGACGTCAAGCTCGACGTGGGCCGCGACTCGACCCGCGGGCTGGGCGCCGGCGCCGACCCGGAGGTGGGACGCAAGGCCGCCGAGGACGCCAAGGACGAGATCGAGGAGCTGCTCCGCGGAGCCGACATGGTGTTCGTCACCGCCGGTGA
The DNA here is from genome assembly GCF_900566055.1 of Mycobacterium innocens. GTDB lineage: Bacteria > Actinomycetota > Actinomycetes > Mycobacteriales > Mycobacteriaceae > Mycobacterium > Mycobacterium innocens. Next base: position 5,274 of record NZ_UPHQ01000159.1, on the reverse strand, counting down.
GGGCGGCGGCACCGGAACCGGTGGGGCACCCGTCGTCGCCAGCATTGCCCGCAAACTCGGGGCGTTGACCGTCGGCGTCGTTACCCGGCCGTTCTCCTTCGAGGGCAAGCGGCGCAGCAACCAGGCCGAAAACGGCATCTCGGCACTGCGGGAGAGCTGCGACACCCTGATCGTGATTCCCAACGACCGGCTGTTGCAGATGGGCGATGCCGCGGTGTCGCTGATGGACGCCTTCCGCAGCGCCGACGAGGTGCTGCTCAACGGTGTGCAGGGCATCACCGACCTGATCACCACGCCGGGATTGATCAACGTCGACTTCGCCGACGTCAAGGGCATCATGTCCGGCGCCGGGACCGCGCTGATGGGCATCGGCTCGGCCCGCGGTGATGGCCGGTCGCTGAAAGCCGCCGAGATTGCCATCAACTCGCCGCTGCTGGAAGCCTCGATGGAGGGCGCGCAGGGCGTGTTGATGTCGATCGCGGGCGGCAGCGACCTGGGCCTGTTCGAGATCAACGAGGCGGCCTCGCTGGTGCAGGACGCCGCTCACCCCGACGCCAACATCATCTTCGGCACCGTCATCGACGACTCACTCGGCGACGAGGTACGGGTAACGGTGATCGCGGCCGGCTTCGAGGCCGGCGGCGCCAGCCGCAAGCCTCCCGGGGTGGCCGAGACGGGCGGCGCGCACCGCATCGAGTCGGCCAGGGCCGGCAAGCTCACCTCCACGCTGTTCGAGCCGGTCGACGCCGTCAGCGTGCCACTGCACACCAACGGCGCGACACTGAGCATCGGCGGCGATGACGACGACGTCGATGTGCCGCCCTTCATGCGCCGCTGAGGATCTCGATTTGCTTGCCAGTGCGCGACGAACCGGCTGCGGCGCGACATTGGTGCAACCTGGCGGGCACCGGGATTCGGATACTGGGAAGGTGAGCGTTCGCATCCGCCGGGTGATCACCACCCGGGCGGGCGGTGTGTCCAGGCCGCCGTTCGACACTTTCAACCTCGGCGACCACGTCGGTGACGACCCGGCTGCGGTGGCGGCCAACCGGGCCCGGCTGGCCGCGGCCATCGGGCTGCTCGCCGAGCGGGTGGTGTGGATGAATCAGGTCCACGGTGACCGGATCGCGGTGGTCGACGCGCCGCAGAGCGCCGCCGTCGGCGGCAGGGTGGGCACCGATGGATTGGTGACCGGCACCCGCGGGCTGGCGCTGGCGGTGTTGACGGCCGACTGCGTGCCGGTGTTGCTGGCGGATGCGCGTACCGGTGTCATCGCGGCGGTTCATGCCGGCCGGGTCGGTGCACAGCACGGGGTGGTGGCCCGCGCGGTCGAGGCGATGCTCGATCTGGGCGCCCGGGCCGGCGACATTTCGGCGCTGCTGGGCCCGGCGGCCAGCGGCCGCAATTACGAAGTGCCCGCCGCCATGGCCGACGAGGTCGAGGCGGCGTTGCCGGGCAGCCGCACCACCACGTCGGCCGGAACGCCCGCACTCGATCTTCGCGCCGGAATCGCTTGCCAGCTAAGAGGTCTGGGCATTACGTCGATCGACGTCGACCCCCGGTGCACGGTGGCAGACCCGACGTTGTTCAGCCATCGACGCGGCGCCCCCACCGGGCGGCTGGCGTCTTTGGTGTGGATGGAATGACCGTGATGGTGGTGGATCTTTCGGCGCAGGCAGACCGTCAATCGGAATTGACGCACGCGTTGGCCGCGGTGCGGTCCCGGCTCGCGGCCGCGGCCGAGGCGGCCGGTCGTAATGTCGGCGAAATTGAACTTCTGCCAATTACCAAATTCTTTCCAGCAACCGATGTTGTGATTTTGTGCCGATTGGGTTGTCGCGCCGTTGGCGAATCCCGCGAACAGGAAGCTGCGGCCAAGGCGGCCGAAGTGGCTCGGCTGTTGGCGGCACCGCCGAGGACCGGGCTTGGCGGCATCAACTGGCACATGGTGGGACGAATCCAGCGCAACAAAGTGCGTTCGCTGGCGCGGTGGGCGCACACCGCTCATTCGGTCGACAGCCCGCGGTTGGTGACGGCGCTGGATCGGGCGGTCACCGCGGCGCTGGCCGAACGCCGTCGCGACCATCCGTTGCGGGTTTACGTCCAGGTCAGCCTCGACGGCGACGTGTCACGCGGCGGTGTGGACAGCACCGCGCCCGGAGCGGTGGATCGGATCTGCGCGCAAGTGGACGAGTCACCGGGCCTGGAACTGGTCGGTTTGATGGGCATCCCACCCCTGGACTGGGATCCGGACGAGGCGTTTGACCGGCTGCAATCCGAGCACAGCAGGGTGCGCGAGTCGTTCCCCCGGGCGGTCGGACTGTCCGCCGGCATGTCCAGTGATTTCGAAACCGCCGTCAAACATGGTTCGACGTGTGTGCGTGTCGGTACCGCGCTATTGGGTCCGCGGCGGTTACGGTCACCGTGAATAGTCACTGTAGTCACACCTTCATCACAGACAACAGGTAACCCAGGGCTAGAAGGGGTCAATCGATGAGCACACTGCACAAGGTCAAGGCCTACTTCGGTATGGCTCCGATGGAGGAATACGACGACGAGTATTACGACGACCGCGCGCCCTCACGCGGTTATTCGCGGCCCCGATTCGAAGACGATTACGGCCGTTATGAAGGACGCGACTACGAGGACCCCCGGGATCCCCGTGACCCCCGCCGGGATCTGCGTGGCGACTTGCGCGGCGAGCCGGCCGATTATCCGCCGCCCAGCAGCTATCGCGGCGGGTATCCCGACGAACCGCGATTCCCGCCCCGCGAGTTCGACCGCCCCGACATGGCACGGCCGCGCTTCGGCTCATGGTTGCGCAACTCCACTCGCGGCGCGCTGGCGATGGACCCGCGCCGGATGGCGATGATGTTCGAGGAAGGCCACCCGCTGTCCAAGATCACCACGCTGCGGCCCAAGGACTACGGCGAGGCGCGCACTATCGGCGAGCGGTTCCGCGACGGCACGCCCGTCATCATGGACCTGGTGTCGATGGACAACGCCGACGCCAAACGGCTCGTCGACTTTGCGGCGGGTCTGGCCTTCGCGTTGCGCGGCTCGTTCGACAAGGTCGCCACGAAGGTGTTCCTGCTGTCGCCCGCGGACGTCGACGTGACCCCGGAGGAGCGTCGCCGGATCGCCGAAACCGGTTTCTGCGCTTACCAATAGCCGCATCTGACGATGCACGGCCCGGTGGGTGGCAGCTGAGCCCGCCGGGCTGGTTGCGGCCCGGCCCGGCCGCCGGCGATCGCACCACATGTGTGTCCGTCGGCCGAGTCGGTAGGCTTGCGCTTGCCGGCCTCACGGACGGCACATTCACATCCTCGTCGGTAAGGTCGGGCTCTCGTTGGTGCTGTTTTTTCAGATCCTTGGGTTTGCGCTGTTCATCTTCTGGCTGCTGCTGATTGCGCGGGTCGTTGTCGAGTTCATCCGCTCATTCAGCCGCGACTGGCGCCCGACCGGGCTGACGGTGGTGATCCTCGAGATCATCATGTCGATCACCGATCCACCGGTGAAGCTGCTGCGCCGGCTGATCCCGCAACTCACCATCGGCGCGGTGCGCTTCGACCTGTCCATCATGGTGCTGCTACTGGTGGCGTTCATCGGGATGCAGCTGGCGTTCGGCGCCGCGGCCTGAGCCGTGCAGTCATTGCCCGGACATAGTTGGGCGACGGTTCGGCCACGATTCGGAGACAAGTTTGGGCGCGGGATTTTCAAATCTAAGAAATGTGATTTATTTGCCTCAGAGATTGAAATTGGCCCTTATTTATTTAGTCCAATCGGCAACCGCCGAGTCTGGTGTGACAGGATGGACGGTAGTTGCACGACGGCTACCGCTCCGTTCTACACTTTCCAGATCGTTTGACCGTCCAGGAACTCGAGGGGACAAACAATGCCGCTTACACCTGCCGACGTCCACAATGTGGCGTTCAGTAAGCCGCCTATCGGCAAGCGCGGGTACAACGAAGACGAGGTTGACGCCTTCCTTGACCTGGTGGAAAACGAACTGACCCGGCTCATCGAAGAGAATTCCGACCTGCGCCAGCGGATCGCCGAGCTGGACGCCGAGCTGGCCTCCGGCGGCGCCGGTGCCGGCGTGACCGCCGCGGCCACGCAGGCGATGCCGGTCTACGAACCCGAACCCGAGCCGGTCAGGCCGGCTCCAACGGGAACCAACGAGGAGCAGGCCCTCAAGGCGGCCCGGGTGCTGAGCCTGGCCCAAGACACCGCCGACCGCCTCACCGCCACCGCCAAGGCCGAGTCGGACAAGATGCTGGCCGATGCTCGCGCCAACGCCGAGCAGATCGTCAGCGAGGCTCGGCACACCGCCGAGACCACCGTTGCCGACGCCCGGCAGCGCGCCGACGCGATGCTTGCGGATGCCCAGGCCCGGTCCGAGGCCCAGCTGCGGCAGGCCCAGGAGAAGGCCGACGCCCTGCAGGCCGACGCCGAACGCAAGCATTCCGAGATCATGGGGACGATCAATCAGCAGCGCACCGTGCTGGAAGGCCGGCTCGAGCAGCTGCGCACGTTCGAGCGCGAGTACCGCACCCGTCTCAAGACCTACCTGGAATCCCAGCTCGAGGAACTCGGTCAGCGTGGCTCGGCGGCACCGGTCGATTCCAGCGCCGATGCCGGCGGTTTCGACCAGTTCAACCGGGGTAACAACTAGCTCGACACGGGCCGCACACTCGCCGGGCTGCAGGGCCGGTGCTGCGAGCTTGGTACGTTTAGTTGCTGCTCGAGCTTGGTACGTTTAGTTGCTGCTCGCCGGCGGGAGGATGACCCATGCTGATCATTGCCCTGGTTTTGGCCCTGATTGGGCTCGTTGCGCTGGTGTTCGCCGTGGTCACCAGCAACGTGCTGGTGGCGTGGGTGTGTATCGGCGCCAGCGTGCTGGGCGTGATACTGCTGATCGTCGACGCCATCAGGGAACGCCAGCACCGGGACGCGGGCCACCACGACCAGGGCGAAGCCGACGAAGAGCCCGACGCGCACCCCGAAGAGGAGCAGGCCGTCGACTACCCGGATGAGGAGTCCGGCGTCAACGAGTCGTTCGACGACGCCGAATCCGAGGCAACCGAGGAATCGACGGTGTCCGCCGACCGTGGCGGTGACGAAAGCACCCGCTAAGCGCTTAGCGCTTGCGATAAATTAATCTAGGTCGCTGTCGGCGTGTCGCGGTCTGGGACTGAGGGTGTAGTTCCATTCGCCGTGGAAGTCGTGGCGGGTCAGGATATGTTCGGTTTCAAGGGCTTTCATCTGCGTGTC
>NZ_UPHQ01000158.1 GCF_900566055.1 Mycobacterium innocens | reverse complement strand
CGCTGAAACTCCGACAAATGCGGTCCCATCACCGCGTACCGCCGCGCCACCGAGTCCGCCAGATCCGCCATAGCACAACCGTAGCGCCCGAAACCAGCAAAAACGACGTTATTTAATCACGAGTCCTTAGCGCGGCCTGCGGGCAGCCCGTCGCTCGGATGCGGTCGTTGCGGTTCATCACACTTGTGTCCGAGGGGACTTGGCCGTCTGCGACACAGGTGTCCTGACCTGGCGAATCGGTACCTGATCGTCGTCCCCCACTCTGATGTCGAGCGGTGGGGCTAGGGGTCGAGTTGGGCGGGGGCGACTCGACACCCGGCGGCTTGGGCTCCGGTGTGCAGGCGTCGGTCCCAAACGGCGACGATCAGGCCGGGTTCACCGACAGCCAACGCGCAGGCTAGATGAACAGCGTCGGCTCCACGCAAGGCATGGGCTCGGGCGAGGCGGCCGGCGTGCTGTTCAACCGCCGCCGTGAGTTCAACTGGGCGGGTGGCGGCCCAGAAGTCCTCCCAGTCACGCTCGGCATCGGCGAGCTCGGATTCGGTTAGGTCGTGATTGCGGGCTGCTGCAGCGAGTGCGGCGCGGACTTCGGGGTAGGCCAGGCGGCTGGACAATGCGGCGTCGCAGCCGTCCCAGAGCGCGGCCGCCAGCGAGCTCCCTGTCTCGGCGGTGAGAAGTTTGACGAAGGCGCTGGCGTCGAAGTAGACGAGCGGCACCGGTCAGCGCCGCTGGTCGCTGACCCGGTCAGACACCGGCCGCCGCGGTCGGGGCCCGGACCGACCCGCAGCGACGGGCCGCTGCGCGGTGGCCTTGCCAATTACGCCTTCGGCCGTGAGACGCTCCAAGGTGCCTGCGCTGTCCAGCGCGGCGAGTCGCGCGATCGGAATTCCACGGTCGGTGATGACGACCTCAGCACCAGCCCGAGCTCGATCGAGCCAATCGCTGAGGTGCGCGCGCAACTCGGTCACGGATACATCCACACCCTGAACTGTACACTCACTGAACCATGAGTTGTACATATCACTACTGAGTGCGGCAAGAACGACCTGAGAGATTGACCTGCGCAAGCCCGAGGCGAGGTGGCAACGGGCCGGTACACCGATTCGTCGGTGGTGCTGGCGACGCCGAGAAGGTCGATGTCATGGCGGCTGGTCGCCTTCCGTCCAAGCCGCATCCGAAGGTGTTGCGGCGGAAGGTGTTTGCCGTCCCCGGTGGGACTTCGGCGCAGCTGGCATTCGTGGTCAGCTGAATGGCGACGGCAGCGCCTCGGTGTCGTGTCGGACGCCGGGTCTAGCTTGCAGCAACGAGGTTTTGAATTCTCTGCTTGAGGTGCTGTGTTCGGTGACTGCTGGCGATCACCTTCATTGGCGTTCTGTTGTCAGCGACCCGATTCAACAACTCTCCGAGTAGCAACAGTTGGCCTGAGTCGCCAAGGACCTCGATATCGCTTGGATCGTATTCGTATGACGGAGAGTGCTTCAAGCTGGTGTAAGCGTCCCAGAACAGTTGGCTCCACTTGTCTAGGTCACCGACAAAGTCTGCAAAAGCCGGACCAACGTGGCGCCCGACCGACATTGGTAGCGGTTCGTTCGTCTTCTTTCGTAGCCCGCGAGCCCGCTGAATGCGTCATGCTCTTCTGCGGTCGTCCTGCGCTCGTTCCGTACGAGCACCACGGTGACACTCCGCGGCATAGCACCGCAATGGGATACTCGCCGTTCCCGCCGTACGACAGATTTAGGACATCAACGCGATGCCCAATCGATATCAGCAAATGACGAAAACCCGCTCTGATCTAGTTCAGGGCGGGTTTTCTATATCTTTAGCTAACAAATTGTGTCCGAGGGGGGACTTGAACCCCCACGCCCATTAGTAGGGCACTAGCACCTCAAGCTAGCGCGTCTGCCATTCCGCCACTCGGACAAAACCACTCACATGGGTTGGCAGCTAAGGCTATCCGATCGGCTCGCGTCAGCCCAACCGGGCTCGCGGCTCCGGCCGCCGCCCGCCCGGTGGATCCGGATGGGCGGACCACCTCAGAAACGGGCCGGGAGTGCCCAAGAGTGGTAGGAAAGGTGACTGTGACAGGTGCGGGCGATGACGTTGCCGAGGTTGTCAGCAGGTTGATCCGATTCGACACCACCAACACCGGGGACCCGGAAACCACCAAAGGCGAGGCCGAGTGCGCGAAATGGGTGGCCGAGCAGCTCGCCGAGGCCGGCTACCAGCCGGAATATGTGGAATCCGGTGCGCCCGGGCGCGGCAACGTGTTCGCCCGGCTGGCCGGCCCCAAGGGTCAAGCCGGTTCCCGGGGCGCGTTGCTCATCCACGGGCATCTGGACGTGGTGCCGGCCGAACCGGCCGATTGGAGCGTGCACCCGTTTTCCGGCGCGATCGAAGACGGTTATGTCTGGGGCCGCGGCGCGGTCGACATGAAAGACATGGTCGGGATGATGATCGTGGTCGCCCGCCATCTCCGGCGCGCCGGCATCGTGCCGCCGCGGGAGTTGGTGTTCGCCTTCGTGGCCGACGAGGAGCACGGCGGCAAATACGGCGCGCAGTGGTTGGTCGACAACCGGCCCGATCTGTTCGACGGCGTCAGTGAGGCGATCGGAGAAGTCGGCGGCTTCTCCTTGACCGTGCCGAGCCGCGACGGCGGTGACCGCCGCCTGTATCTGATCGAGACGGCGGAGAAGGGCATCCAATGGATGCGCCTGACGGCACGCGGCCGCGCCGGGCACGGCTCGATGGTGCACGACCAGAACGCGGTGACCGCCGTCGCGGAAGCGGTCGCCCGGCTGGGCCGTCACCAGTTTCCGCTGGTGTGCACCAACACCGTGGCCGAGTTCCTGGCCGCCGTCAGCGAGGAGACCGGCCTGAGCTTCGACACCGATTCGCCGGACCTGGACGGGGTGATCGATAAGCTCGGCCCGATGGCCCGCATGCTCAAGGCGGTGCTGCACGACACCGCGAACCCCACCATGCTCAAGGCCGGATACAAGGCCAACGTCGTCCCCGCGACCGCGGAGGCGGTGGTGGACTGCCGGGTACTGCCCGGCCGGCAGGCGGCTTTCGAAGCCGAGGTGGACGAGTTGATCGGCCCCGACGTCACCCGGGAGTGGATCCGGGACCTGCCGTCGTATGAGACCAGCTTCGACGGCGATCTGGTCGACGCCATGAACGCCGCGGTGCTGGCCGTCGATCCCGACGGGCGCATAGTGCCTTACATGCTGTCCGGCGGTACCGACGCAAAGGCCTTCGCGCGCTTAGGGATTCGCTGCTTCGGCTTCAGCCCGCTGCGGTTGCCGCCCGATCTGGATTTCACCTCGTTGTTCCACGGTGTCGATGAGCGGGTACCCGTGGATGCGCTGAAGTTCGGCACCGAGGTGCTGACACATTTCCTGACCCACTGCTGATGTTCCGTTTGCCGACTATCCGAAAGGACCGAGCATGACAACACCGCCCGACCCGTATGCCGCACTCCCCGAGCTGCCGTCTTTCAGCCTGACCTCGGATTCGGTGAGCAACGGCCAGCCGCTGCGCACCGCGCAGGTCAGCGGGATCATGGGCGCGGGCGGACAGGATGCCAGTCCGCAACTGAGCTGGTCGGGCTTTCCGGAGCAGACCCGCAGCTTCGCGGTCACCGTCTACGATCCCGACGCCCCGACGCTGTCCGGGTTCTGGCACTGGGCGGTGGCCAATCTGCCCGCCGAGGTGACCGAGCTGCCCGAAGGCGCCGGTGACGGCCGCGAGCTGCCGGGCGGCGCACTGACGCTGGTCAACGATGCCGGTATGCGCCGCTATGTGGGCGCCGCACCGCCGCCCGGGCACGGTGCGCACCGCTACTACGTTGCGGTGCATGCGGTGGACGTCGAGAAATTGGATCTGAGCGAAGACGCCAGCCCGGCCTTTCTCGGTTTCAACCTGTTCCAGCACGCGATCGCCCGCGCCGTCATCTACGGGACCTACGAGCAGACGTAAGTATCGGAACCTGGGAAACCACAGGGGTTTCCTCGATTTCGCCTGACGGCTCGTCGTGACGGTCGGTACCCTTCATGCGTCCGCGCATAGGCCCCATCACGCAAGGAAGCGCCCATGAATTATGTGATAGCGACACCGGAATTCATCACGGCGGCTGCCCAGGACCTGACAAGCGTCGGATCGGCGATCAGCGAAGCCGCCGCGGCGGCGGCGGCTCCGACAATCAACGTGGTGGCCGCGGCTTCCGATGAGGTGTCGGCGACCATCGCGGCACTGTTCGGCGAGCACGCGCAGCGATATCAGGCATTGAGCGCCCAGGCGGCGCAGTTTCACGCACAGTTCGTCACCGCTTTGGCAGCCGGCGGGGGAGCCTATGCCCAAGCGGAGGCGGCCAACGTTGCGCAGTCTGTGCTGGATCTGATCAACGCGCCCACCCGGGCTTTATTGGCGCGCCCGCTGATTGGCAACGGCGCCAACGGAATCCCTGGCACTGGGCAAAACGGCGGCGACGGCGGCATCTTGATCGGCAACGGGGGGGCCGGCGGGTCCGGCGCGGACGGCGTAACCGGAGGCCGTGGTGGTAACGGCGGCGCTGCTGGGCTGCTATTGGGCTCCGCCGGTGCCGGCGGTCCCGGAGGAGCCGCCACCGGTGCGGGCGGTGTCGGCGGCGCCGGTGGGCAGGGCGGAATGGGTGGATTGTTCAGCCCGGGCGGCGTCGGCGGCGTCGGCGGTACCAGCACCGGCGGTGCCGTCGGTGGGGGTGGCGGGGCCGGTGGCCTCGGGCTTTTCGGCAGCGGCGGTGCCGGTGGCGCTGGAGGGCGTGGCATCGTCGGCGACGGTGGGGGCGGCGGCGCCGGCACCGCCG
>NZ_UPHQ01000203.1 GCF_900566055.1 Mycobacterium innocens | reverse complement strand
GGCTGATGCACCGCCTCGAACGACGCCCACCAGCCGAAGTCGAGGCCGAGTACTACGCTCAACAACAGATCGGGCAGCACACCGGTCACACGTAACGAGGTGTGCATGAAACCCGGGATGGTTCAGTGCGGCCGATGCCTGCCGCCAGCGTCTGGGCCAGGTGCGGTTCAAAGTTCACCAGTCCGACTACGAGGCGTCGGTTACCGCACTACGAGATGCTATGGGCCACAACGACTTCGATGCCGCATGGGCGGAAGGTGCGGCGCTGGGCACCGAAGAAGCAATCGGCTACGCGCAGCGTGGCCGCGGCGAACGCAAACGTGCGTCCAGCGGCTGGGAGTCGTTGACCCCGGCCGAACTCGACGTCGTCGGGTTGGTCACCGAAGGTTTGGGCAACAAAGACATCGCCGCTCGGCTCTTTCTGTCACCTCGGACCGTGCAAGCCCACCTCGCCCACGTCTACACCAAGCTCGGCATCACCTCCCGGTTCCAACTCATCCAAGAAGCGGCGCGGCATTCTGAGTGATGGGTTGATGCGTTGATGCATCGCTCTATGCGGCGAGGCCAGGTCGCGATACTCGTCGATTGTTTTCGCGGAAATGCTGGTGCGAGAAGCAATATCAGCCTTGCCGTCGGTCATGGAAGCCCATCCGCGAAAAGTGAATCGCCAGCGAACCGATTTTGCGGCATCATGCTAGTGCCCACCGGCAAGTCCCGGTGCGGACGCCCGCTTGGGCTGACCATGACGAGGAGGCGAAATTATGAAGCTGGCGGAGGCGTTATCGCTGCGCGCGGATGCGGCGCGCCGCTTCGAACAGCTGCGCTCCCGCGTCGTGAACAACGCCCGCTATCAGGAAGGCGAAGACCCTGCCGAGGATGCTGCGGCTCTGCTCGTCGAAGCGAGCGAGGTGTTAGACGAATACGAAATGCTCATCCGGCGTATCAATCGCACCAATGCTGCCATGGTGATTGGTGCGGACGGCACGCTGACGGACGCGCTAGCCCGCCGAGACGCGTTACGCCTGCGTCACCACATCGTGACCGCGGCAGCAGATGCGGCCGCTGGAAGCGGCCACCCCGGCTATTCGCGGCAACTGCGGTCCGAGCTGAAAATGTTGTCCGCCCTGCCGGTTGCCGAGCTACGCGCCCAAGCCGATGATCTGGCGCGCCAGCTTCGTGAGCTTGATGTTCAGATCCAACGCGTCAACTGGGAGGTAGAGCTCCTGGACTGACCAGCCGAGGTGACGCAGGTAGTTGTCGCGGAGGCGTGCACAAGCCCCCGACCGGCGGGCAAAGCCCGGTCTCTCCTGGTGCACGGAGGGCAGTGCTAAGGGTTCGACTCCCTCATCACATCGCAGCCCAGCATTGCGCACAGGTGAAAGGGCACAGCACACAGCACACCACCACGTGCAGATCCGTGACGATGAGGGTGGGCACGGGGCAGCTATCCTCGGGCGCAACAGCACATGACAACCGCACGCGCAACGTCGTCGCCGGCGATGTAGACCACCGGCGCCGGGCACGATGCATCGCTTCTCTGGCGGTTCCGCCGACAGACCCCGGGCAAGCCCACCCACCAGACGGATAACCGACTGGCGTGCACTTCGGCTCCGGTGTGAGATGTTTCGTCAATCCGCGTGGTAGCGCGAACGCCGCAGATAGGAGGATGGGATGGCGTCTAGCGGGTGGTTCGCGCCGCGCGTTCGGCGATCACGGACGGGCGCGCGGCGCCGATCTTGGCCGTACCTGGTGGCCGGTGCGGCACTAGCCGTGCTCGGCGTGTGTGGGGTGACGGTGCTTGTGATCGGGCCTCGCGCAAACTCATTGACGAGTCTGGCATCGCGCCCGGATTGGGTTTTGGCCGGCGCGCTTCCGTCGAGCGGCGACTTTCCGGCGGACTGGGGGTACGGCCTGTCGGGGTCGTTGCGCCGCCGGGCGTTCTCGGAGACCACTGCCTCGAGTACCGCGCCCAAGCTTGGCCCGCGAGCCGTGTATGGACCGGCGCAGTGCACAAAGATCCCGCAACTCTTGACCCATTCCGGGGCGGCACTGGCCGCGGAACTGGACGTCGACCGTTACACCCAGCTGATTGCCCGCGACGCTCGAATCTGGGATTGGCCGGCAACTGGGGAAAGCGACGAGCACGGCCCCAATGCGCATTTCGAAATCTCGGTGGTTCCCGACGGCCCGGACCGCATCGCCAAGTACTTGGACTGGCTGGGCCGATGCGGGTCCTACCAGGTGGCCAACTACGACTTCAACGGACGGCTCAAAGATAAGCGCTCGGCCACCACGGTGCTCGACGACCATTGGACCGACAACGCCGTTGTCGCCATCGTGGTCACCAGAACATTTGTCACCGCCGGCAGTGACGAACCACCGGCGACCTACCACGTCAGCTACTACGCGTTGCGTGGCGTCATCTTGGAATGCTCCGTCTACATGGAAAACGCCGGCGATCGTGAGCTGGTGCAGCGCCGCGCCTCCCAAACGCTGCAAAGGCTGCGCGCCCGGTGAGCGGCCCACCCGACTTCGACGGGCCTGGCGGCGACCAACGCGATTCGCGCGCACCGCTTTTCGTTGCCGCCCTGTTGTGTTTGGTTGCCATCGCTGCCGTACTGATCACAGCGCCCGTCGCACTACGGCATTGGCGAAAAACCACCCCGTCGCCGGCGCCGGGCCTGGCGGCGCTGTCTGACCAACAGCTGGCCGACCTGCTTCCCAAGCCTGCCGATTTCCCCACAACGTGGACCGTCAACGCCAGGACCGAGGGCGTCGACAGGTTCGGATACTTCAGGATGCAACCGTTCCACGACGGCGCGCTGGGCTACGATCCGGCCGAATGTGCCAACGTCAACGACTTAGCGCCCGGCATTGCCGGTGGCGCCGAAATCGCGGGGCGTGATCCCGCCGATCGGCCCGAAAGCCCTGGCCAGCATCCCGACGTCCGCTTGCGAATCGGCCGTGAGTTCAACCAAAGCGGCTTTGACGCGATGACCGCCCTGATGTCCAGGTGCTCACGATTCACCTTCGCGGACACCATAAACCACACAGTGCACGTGATCGAAGACTCTCGCTCGGTGAACGGGCCGCAGCTCTTCCGAATCTCGGTCACCACAACCCTCGGAAACTCGACCGACGCAGCGCGGACGCAATACTTCTCCTTCGCACAGCTGTCGAACCTGGTGCTCATCGGTGACGCCACCACAAGTAATCAGCATGCCCTCGACGTACTTTTCGAAAACACCCTGCACCGCATCCGCACCGGCTAGATGTGGGCCGCGGGTCTTCGCGGAAGCCCTTGATAACCAACGCTGATCGACACATCGAAACCCGGTCTTGGACGGCGCGCTGCCCGCACCGGGATCGTAACGGGTAGCAATCCACTGCGATCTTCGATCCAGAAATTGAGGAGAATGAAATGCTCACGCAGACAAGCACACACGTCGCATCACTGATTGACGGTGATATCGTCGAAGAGTCCGACCTCGGTTCCATCCAGCGGCTGACGGCCGATACCTTCCCCATCCTGAAGGGCCTGTCGATCAAGCGGCTGCTGATCAACCCGGGCGCGATGCGGACGCCGCACTGGCACGCCAATACCAACGAACTGACCTACTGTGTTTCGGGCACCGCCCTGGTCTCAGTGCTCGACACCGGTAGCCAGTTCGCTTCATTCGTGGTGCACGCTGGCGACATGTTCCACATCGACTCCGGTTCGCTGCACCACATCGAAAACATCGGCGCCGACGTGTGCGAATTTGTCGTCGCGTTCCGCAACGAACGGCCCGAGGACTTCGGGCTCGGGGCAGCGTTCGGCGCCATGACCGATGCGGTGCTCGGCAACACCTACGACCTGCCGGCCTCGGATTTCGCCGCGATGCGCCGCAGCACCACGGACCGCGCACTAGCCGCCCGCCCCGGGGCGCCGGATGTCCCTGACACGGCGTACTTCACCGACCCACACAAGTTTTCTGTCGACGCGATGACTCCGCCCGTGAGCCTGGCCGTCGGTTCCGCCAGGACCGCGCGGCTGCAATATTGGCCGGCACTCAAAGACTTATCGATGTACTCCTTACGAATCCGCGAGGACGGGATGCGTGAGCCGCACTGGCACCCGATCACCGCCGAGATGGGCTACGTCAACCGGGGCTCGGCGCGGATGACCGTGATGAGTCCCGGCGGCAAGCTGGACACCTGGTACCTGCGCCAGGGCGACGTCTACTTCATTCCCCGCGCCTACCCGCACCACATCGAGGTTGTTGACGCCCCGGAAATGCACTTCTGCATCTTCTTCGACCAGCCGACCCCCGGCGACATCGGCTATCGGACGTCGGTGAGTGCTTACTCGCGCGAAGTGCTCGCGGCGACGTTCAACACCCACCTCGAGGACCTGCCCGACTTCCCGTTCACCGGAGCCGACCCGCTGATCGTCAACCGGCTCAACCCACTTGACGCCCACGCTCTCGGAGAGCACTGAGATCAAGTTCACCGCTACCCAATTCGGTGTTGTGGTGGCCGATGCGAAGCGACGCACGACGCGCTCCCAAGGTCATCCGGACTCATCGGCCTGGGTATCGCGCCGCACGGCTCTCGTTGTCACCGCGGAGGGTGGCAGCCCACCCCACGTCCGCGGCCGAACACCTGCTGCGGCACTCCGCCGAGGAACTCAAAGACGTCGCCGCGAAACCAGAGTGACGCGAGTGACTGTCCGGTCAACGACGCCGCGACCCCGGCGGAACCTGCCGAGCGAGGTCCCGCGACTTGTCGGCACCGAGTCCTACACTCGCGGTGCCGAAGACGAGTAGCCCCGGAGGGAGGGTGCCAGGATGCGATTCCTGCACACCGCTGACTGGCAATTGGGCATGACCCGGCACTTCCTTGCCGGCGACGCCCAGCCACGCTATTCGGCGGCCCGCCGCGACGCAGTCGCCGGACTCAAAGCGCTGGCCGCCGAGGTCGGCGCCGAATTCGTGGTGGTGGCCGGCGACGTCTTCGAACACAACCAGCTCGCTCCGCAGGTGATCGGCCAGTCGCTGGAAGCCATGCGCGCCATCGGACTTCCCGTCTATCTGCTGCCCGGCAACCATGACCCGTTGGACCCATCGTCGGTGTACACCAGCGCGCTGTTCCAGGCCGAACGTCCAGACAATGTGGTGGTGCTCGACCGGCCCGGCGTCCATGAGGTCCGGCCGGGTCTGCAGATTGTCGCCGCACCGTGGCGGTCGAAAGCGCCCACCACCGACCTGGTCGCCGAGGTGCTGACGGGCTTGACCCCACTTTCCGCTGCCGATGTCACCAGGGTGCTCGTCGCCCACGGCGGCGTCGACGTTCTGGATCCCGACCGCGACAAGCTCTCCCTGATCCACCTCGGTGCACTCGACCGGGCATTGGCTGCCGGCCTGATTCACTATGTGGCCCTTGGCGATAAGCATTCGCGTACCCAGGTCGGCGGCAGCGGCCGGGTGTGGTATTCCGGTTCGCCCGAAGTCACCAATTTCGACGATGTCGAAGCAGATCCGGGTTACGTCTTGGTGGTCGACATCGACGAAACCGATGCACGACGTCCGGTAGCCGTCGACGCCAGGCATGTCGGGCGTTGGCGTTTCGTCACGTTGCACACCCAGGTGGACACCAGCCGCGACATCGCCGACCTGGACTTGAACCTGGATCTGATGACCGACAAGGAACGCACCGTGGTGCGGCTGGCACTGACCGGCACACTAACGGTCACCGACCGCGCCACGTTGGACGCCTGCGTGGACAAGTACGCGCGGTTGTTCGCATGGCTGGGCTTATGGGAGCGTCACACCGATCTGGCGGTGGTACCGGCCGACGGCGAATTCTCCGACCTCGGCATCGGGGGGTTCGCCGCCGCGGCGGTCGAGGAGCTGGTCGCAACGGCGCGCGCGGGCGAGGGCGATGAGGCGGTGGATGCCCAGGCGGCCTTGGCGCTGCTGCTGCGGCTGACTGACCGGGGCGTCGCATGAAGCTGCACCGGCTCGTCCTGTCGAACTATCGCGGTATCTCCCACCGGGAGATCGAGTTTCCCGATCATGGCGTGGTGGTGGTGTGCGGCGCCAATGAGAGCGGCAAGTCGTCGATGATCGAGGCGCTGGACCTGCTGCTGGAATCCAAGGATCGTTCGACGAAGAAGGACGTCAAGCAGGTCAAGCCGACCAACGCGGACGTCGGCTCCGAAGTCATCGCCGAAATCAGCAGCGGCCCTTATCGTTTCGTCTACCGTAAGCGCTTCCACAAGCGGCCCGAGACCGAGCTGACCATCGTGGCGCCGCGCCGCGAACAGTTGACCGGCGACGAGGCACACGATCGGGTCCGATCAATGCTGGCCGAGACCGTCGATACCGAACTCTGGCATGCGCAGCGAGTGCTGCAGGCGGCGTCGACGGTCGCGGTGGATCTGTCGGGGTGCGATGCGTTGTCGCGCGCGCTCGATGTCGCGTCCGGCGACGACGCGGCGCTGTCCGGCACCGAGCCTTTGTTGATCGAGCGGATCGATGCCGAATATGCGCGCTACTTCACCGCGACCGGACGGCCCACCGGGGAATGGGCCGCCGCCATCACCCGGCTCGCCGACGCCGAGACCGCGGTGGCGGAGTGTGCGGCCGCCGTGGCCGAGGTCGACGAGCGGGCCCGTCGTCATGCTGAGCTGACCCGACGGGTGGCCGAGTTGTCGCGGCAACACCGCAACGCCGGTCCTCGGCTCGCTGCGGCGCAGGCTGCGGCCGACAAGATCGCCGCGCTCACCAACGAAGAGCGGGAAGCGAAACTCGTCGCCGCCGCAGCGGCCGCAGCCGGTGCCGCATCGACCGCAGCGCATGCGGAGCGGCTGGCCCTGGTTGCCGACGTCGACGCTCGCGCCGCAACCGTCGCGGCCCTCCAGGTCGAGGCACACCAAGCCGTCGCCGAGCAGGCGTCGGCAGCGGAGGCGGCTGCGATCTGTGACGCGGCGGTGGCGGAGGCCATACAGGTGTTGACGGCCGCCCAAGCCCGCGCCGAGTCCGCCCGGCGGTCGCTCGACCAGATCGTCGGCCGCGAGGAGGCTGACCGGTTGAGTACCCGGCTGGCCAGGATCGACGCCATCCACCGCGAACGTGACCGGGCCTGCGCAGAGCTGTCCGAAGTGACGGTGACCGAACAGGTGATGCGTCGAATCGACGAGGCCGCCGCGGCTGCCGATCGATCGGACGGGCAGCTGGCGGCAATCTGCGCCGCGGTGGAATTCACCGCCGCTGTCGACATCGAGCTCGTCGTCGGCGAGCAGCGGGTGTCGCTGGCGGCGGGCGAACGCTGGTCGATCACGGCCGCCGGGCCCGCCGAGGTGACGGTGCCGGGCGTCCTCATCGCGCGAATCAGCCACGGCCCGGCCGCGCAGGAGATACAGGCCAAACATGTTGCGGCACAACAAGAGCTGGCTGATGCCCTGACGGCCGGCGGGATCACCAGCGTGGCGGATGCGCGAGCTGCCGACCAGTGGCGCCGGGAGCTGCGCAGCAAGCGCGATCAGCTGACCGCCACCCTGGCCGGCCTGTGCGGTGACGAACACGTGGATCAACTCCGCGCCCGGCTGGCGCAGTTGCATGCCAGTCAACCGGCCGAGCCGGATCTGTTCGCGACGGACGCCGCGACCGCCCGCGTCGAACTGCAAGCGGCCGAGGCGGCACGCACGGCCGCCGAGACCGAATGTGAGACCCGGCGCCGGGCCGCCGCAACCGCTGGTCGTCAGCTCGCCGAGACGTCCACGCAGGCAACCGTGCTACGGCATAAGCTGGAAACTCAACTCGCCGAACTTGACTCGGCCCGAGCCCGGTTGGCGCAGGCGCGAGCCTCGGTCAGCGATGCACGGCTGGCGGTCAAAGCCGACGCGGATCTGCGCGCGCGAGAAACCGCCGAGCGACGGGTGGCCGAACTGGCCGAAGCCCTCGCGGCCATGGCGCCCGACGCGGTGGCCGCCGAACTGAAGGAAGCCAGCGACCTGGCAGAGTCGCTACGCCAAAGCCACGACGATGCCGCAAACGCATTGCGAGAGATCAGCATTGAACTCTCGGTGTTCGGCAGCGAGGGCCGCAAAGGCAAGCTCGACGCGGCCGAGACGGAACGCGCGCACGCCGCGGGCCGGCTTGCCCGCGTCGGCCGCCGGGCACGGGCCGCGCAGCTGCTGCGGTCGGTGATGGCACGCCACCGCGACAGCACCAGGTTGCGTTACGTCCAGCCGTACCGCGCGGAGTTGCATCGGCTCGGTCGTCCGGTGTTCGGGCCCGCCTTCGAGGTCGACGTCGACAGTGACTTGAAGATCCGCAGCCGCACCCTGAACGGCATCACGGTGCCCTACGAGTCGTTGTCCGGAGGTGCCAAAGAGCAGCTCGGCATCCTGGCCCGGTTCGCCGGGGCGGCCCTGGTCGCCAAGGAGGACACCGTACCCGTGGTGGTCGACGACGCGCTAGGGTTCACCGATCCGGAACGGTTGGCCAGGATGGGGGAGGTATTCGACACTGTGGGCACCCACGGGCAGGTGATCGTGCTGACGTGCAGTCCCGACCGCTACGACGGTGTCGCCAACGCGCACCGCATCGATCTCCATGCCTAGCGATCGGCGGCTGTCCCGCCAGTCAGCGGCGACGGATATGCAATGCGACTACGTGGTGGTGGGCACCGGATCGGCCGGGGCGGTCGTGGCCAATCGGCTCAGCGCCGATCCGGCCACCTCGGTAGTGGCGCTGGAAGCCGGACCTCGCGACAAGAACCGCTTCATCGGTATTCCGGCGGCATTTTCCAAGTTGTTCCGCAGCGAGATCGACTGGGACTACCTGACCGAACCGCAGCCGGAGCTCGCCGGTCGTGAAATCTATTGGCCCCGGGGCAAAGTGCTCGGCGGCTCGTCGTCGATGAACGCGATGATGTGGGTGCGCGGGTTCAAAGCGGACTACGACGAGTGGGCGCGGCGTGCCGGCCCGCAGTGGTCGTACACCGAGGTGCTCGGGTATTTCCGTCGGATCGAAAACGTTACCGCCGCCTGGCACTTCGTCAGCGGAGACGACAGCGGGGTGACCGGTCCACTGCACATCTCCCGTCAGCGCAGCCCCCGGCCGTCGACCGCGGCCTTCCTGGCCGCGACACGTGACTGCTGCTTTGCGGGTGCGCAGCCCAATTCTCCTGACCCGGAAGGGTTTTGCGAGACCATCGTCACCCAGCGTCGAGGTGCGCGATACAGCACCGCCGACGCCTACCTCAAGCCCGTGATGCGCCGTAAGAACCTGCGGGTGCTCACCGAGGCCACCGCGACCCGAATCGTGATCGACGGAAATCGGGCGGTCGGCGTGGAATACCAGCGTGGCGGTCAAGCCTGTGTTGTCCACGCCCGCCGTGAGGTCGTGCTGTGCGGCGGCGCCGTCAACAGCCCGCAACTGCTGATGCTCTCCGGCATCGGCGACCGCGATCACCTGGCCGAACACGGCATCCACACCGTCTACCACGCGCCGGAGGTAGGGCAGAACCTGCTGGATCACCTGTTCACCCCGATGGGGTTCGACGTCGCCGGCGACAGCTTGGCCGCGGCTGAGAAGCCACGACAGGTGCTCGACTATCTGCTGCGGCGCCGCGGCATGCTCACGTCCAACGTCGGTGAGGCATACGGCTTCGTCCGCAGCCGACCAGATGTCGAGCTGCCCGATCTGGAGCTGATCTTTGCCCCGGCGCCCTTTTACGACGAGGGTCTGCTCGTCCAGCCGCCGGGCCATGGAGTGGTGCTCGGGCCGATCCTGGTCGCCCCGGAAAGCCGCGGCCAGGTGACGCTGCGCTCGGCCGACCCGCATGCCAAACCGGTCATCGACCCGCGCTACCTCTCGGATCGTCAAGGACTCGACCGGGCCGCGATGATGGCCGGCCTGCGGCTGTGTGCCCGGATCGCCGCGGCGCCGTCGCTCAAGGGCCTGCTCGGTCCCATCGCTCGGCCGCGCAATTGCGCCGAGCTGAACGAGGAAACCCTCGAGGCGGCCCTGGAAACGTGCTCGCACACCCTCTACCATCCGTTGGGCACGTGCCGGATGGGCGCCGACGACAACAGTGTGGTCGATCCGCAGCTGCGGGTCCGCGGAGTCGACCGGCTCCGCGTCGCCGACGCATCGGTGATGCCGAGCACCATCAGGGGACACACCCACGCGCCGTCGGTGCTGATCGGCGAGAAGGCCGCCGACCTGCTGCGCAGCTGAGGCCGCACCGCTGAACTGCCGAGCGCGGCGGTTGTCGGCAGAATGGTACGCATGGCGGGGCAACACCTATGACGATGAATGCCAAAAGGCGCCGGGTACACGAGAAATTGGCGAAACTGCCGGGGGTGCGGCCGGTGCGCCGGCCGGTGTCACCCGGCAGTGACGACGAGTTCGACCTGTACTACGTGCGCACCGGTCGCAAATCCGCGCACCCGCTGGTCATCATCCCGGGAGGACCGGGCGTGGCGTCGATGCGGTTGTACCAGGGGCTGCGCCGGCGTGCCGCCGCGGCTGGTCTGGACGTGATCATGATCGAGCACCGTGGCGTCGGCATGTCGCGCCACGACGGCTCGGGCGCCGATCTGCCGCCCGAGGCGCTGACCATCGACCAGGTCGTCGACGACGTGGCCGCGGTGCTCGACGACGCGCACGTGGACTCGGCCGTCGCCTACGGCACGTCGTACGGCACCTATATCGCGGCCGGTTTGGGCGTGCGTCATCCCGGTCGAGTGAAGGCGATGATCCTCGACTCCCCGGTGCTGTCGCGCCACGACATAGCGCTGGCGCGCGACGCTATCCGCAGGCTGCTGCTCAAGGGCGACAGTCCGGAGACGGCCGCGCTGGCGCCCAAGGTTCGCCGGTTGGTCGACTCCGGCGTGATGACCGCATCGGCGGCACAGGTCGCGGCGGCAATATACGGCTACGGCGGCGCCAAGCTCCTCGGCCGGCAACTGGACCTGTTGCTCGACGGCCGAACGATGCTGTGGCGCGGGCTCTGCCGGATCACGACGGCGGTCAATCGGAAGGTGCCCTACCGCTACGAGAACGATCTGGTCAGCCGCATCGCATTCCGCGAGCTCGACTATGCCGCCGAGCCCGACGGCCTGCCCCTCGACCCCGCCGTGGCGATGCGGGAAACCCTGAAAGCAACAGCCGCCTTCGAGTCCGAGCCGTATGACTTGGTGGCCGAGATGCCGAAATTCGGCTGGCCGACGGTGGTCGTAGCCGGCGGGCGCGACCTGATCACGCCGCCGGCGGTAGCCGAACGCGTGGCGTCGCTGGTGCCCGACGCGGTGCTCGTGGAGTTACCGACGATGGCGCACAGCGCCCTGGACTTTCGGGAGCCCGCCGCCCTGGCCATCGCCGCAGCGGTATGCCGCCGCGAACACCAC
This sequence comes from Mycobacterium innocens, assembly GCF_900566055.1. Lineage (GTDB taxonomy): Bacteria > Actinomycetota > Actinomycetes > Mycobacteriales > Mycobacteriaceae > Mycobacterium > Mycobacterium innocens. The sequence continues at coordinate 6,295 of NZ_UPHQ01000203.1, read as the reverse complement.
CGGCTCATCGGCCAGGCGCCGATGCTCGACGCCATGCCGGCACGGGCGCCGGTGCGGCTGCTGTGGAAGGCGATCGACATGGCCGCCGCCGCGGAGGCGGCCGTCCTACCGGCGCGGCGCCAGGTCAGCCCCGCGTGAATCCGATCGCGCTGTAATCGAGGTCGGCCAGGCCGGTGGCGCCGAAGTTGGCCAGCGTGCTGCGCACCGCTATGGTTCCGGGCGATTGGGTCAGCGGCAGGCTGAATCCTTCCGCCCAAACCAGTTTGTCGACCTCGTTGGCCAGCGCACGGGCCTTGGCGGGATCGAGTTCCCGCAGCGTCCGCTCGATGGCGGCGTCGATCTCGGGGCTGCCGATCTTGCCGAAGTTACTTTCCCCGTCCGAGGTGTAGATCTGGGTGAGCGACGACAGCGGAAACGCGTCGCCGACCCACCCGAACAACGCGATATCGAAAGCTCCTACGTTGACGTAGTTGCTGAAAAAGCCGCTGCCGGAACGAGATTGAAGCTCGAGCCGGACCCCGATCTGAGCCAGGCTGTGCTGAGCGACCTGCGCGAACTGCCGGGTGCTCTGCGCGTCGTAGAACAGCAAACGCACCACCAGCTGGCGACCGTTCTTCTCCCGGAACTTGCCGTTGAGCTTCCAGCCCAGCGCGTCGAGGTCCCGCTTGGCCTGCTCCGGGTCATAGGGGGTGCTGTTGTCTTGATAGCCCTCCTGCCCGGCGACAAAGATGTGGTTGTTCAGTGGGGTCGGATCACTGGTGAGTCCGTAAAGGGCCACTTTGGCGATGGTCCGACGGTCGATCCCCTTGCAGACCGCCAGGCGCAGCGCCGGGTCGGCCAGTATCGCCCCGGGCGCGCCGTTGAGGGTGAAGTGACTCCAGCTCGGCGCCGGCGCGCGCCGGATCGAGATGCCCTTGGTGCGCTCGGCGATGGTGAGCTGATCGAGCGAGCCGATCCCGGTCGCGTCGATAGTGGCGTTCTGCAGCGCCGGCAGCCGTGCGGCATCGTCGAGAACCAGGTAGGTGATGCTGTCCAGCTTCGGCCGCTCGCCCCACCATTTAGGGTTGCGGGACAAGACGATTCGCTGTGTGCCCCGATCCAGCGAGGTCACGATGAACGGGCCGGCGGACGGACCTGGCGCGTTCAGCTGGCCTGCGTTGAATGCCTCGGGGGTGGCGGTCATGCTGCTGGGCAGCAGCATCCCGTTGCCGGCGAACATTCCGCGCCACTCCGCGTAATGCTTGGCGAAGGTCACGACGGCCTGGCGGTCGTCGACGCCGCGGGTCACCGAGGCGACGCGGTCGGCGCCGTTGAGTGACGCGATCGCGAAGTCCTTGTCGGCGCCGCTGGTCGCGTGGATTTGACTGGCGATGTCGCGCCAGGTGATCGGCGTGCCGTCGGACCAGAATGCCCTCGGATTGATGGTGTAGGTGATCACCTGCGGGTCGGCCTGGGTGAGTTCGACGCTGGTGAAGTAGTCGGTGTCGACCGTGGTCGAGCCGTCGGGCCCGATGACGAACGCGCGCGGCAAGGTGGCCTTCAGCATCGCCGAAACCTCGGCCGAATTGCCGTCGATGTGCAAGGTGTTGAAGTTGGGCGGAAAGTCGCTGAGCGCCAGCCGCAGGTTGCCGCCGTCGCGCAGCGTGGCCGGATCCCGGGGGTTGATATCGCTGGTCGTGCCGACGGCGCCGTTCGGCGCGGCCGACGGTGACACGGGGGCGGCCGAGCAGGCGGCGACCACCAGGGCGGCGATCAGCAGCGCAAGGACGAGGCGGGTCCGGTTGGTCATGATTGCCTGGGATTCGGTTGCGGCACCGCACCAAGCAGCCGCCGCGTGTACTCGTGTTGCGGATTACGGAAAACCTCCCGGCTGTCACCCTGCTCGACGATGGCGCCGGCATACATGACGACCACATCGTGGGCGAGGTGCTTGACCACCGAAAGGTCATGGGAGACAAACAGATACGAGAGCCGGAATTGCTCTTGCAGGTCCAGGAGCAAGTTGATGATCCCGGCCTGGATTGACACGTCGAGGGCGGATACCGGTTCGTCGAGCGCCAGGATCTTGGGCTGCAACGCCAGCGCCCTGGCGATACCGATGCGCTGCTTCTGCCCGCCGGAGAACTCCGCGGGATAGCGGCTGGCATCAGAGCGGCGCAGCCCGACGATGTCGAGCAGCTCGGCCACCCGGGTGTGCGTGTCGGTCTTGCTGAAGCCGTTGGCCTGCAACGGTTCGGCAAGCAGATCAGAGACGGGAAGCCGCGGATCTAGCGAGGCCACCGGGTCTTGAAAGACGACCTGGATGTCGCGGCGCAGCGCGCGCCGGCTCGACGGTGTCAGGGTGGCGACATCGGTGCCCAGCACTTCGATCGATCCCGATTGCGGCACAACCAATTCCAGTATCTGCTGCAGGGTGGTCGACTTGCCCGAGCCTGATTCACCGACGATGCCCAACGTGCGGCCCTGCTGCAGTTCGAAACTGACACCGTCCAGGGCGCGAACCTCACCGATCGACCGGCGCAACAGCAGGCCCTTGGTCAGCCGGTAGGTCTTGACCAGGCCGCTCACCCGCACGACGGCCGGTGTGTCACCGATATCCGGCGCGGTGGTGGTCTCGGTTTTCACGCCGTAGATGTCGGCGGCGCTGCGGCCGTTGACCTGGTAGGTGCGGATGCAGGCTGCCCGGTGACCCGCGCCGACCTCGACCAATTCGGGTTCGGCGCTGCGGCATTCGGAGATAACCAGCGGGCAGCGGGGCGCGAACGGGCAACCCGGATCCATACCGGCCAGCGACGGTGGGGCGCCGGGAATCGGCACCAGTCGGGTGCCCTGTTCGGCATCGAGGCGGGGGACCGATCCCAATAGCCCCACGGTGTAAGGCATCTGGCGTTCGCGGTAAAGGTCATTGACCCCGGCGGACTCGACGACCCGGCCGGCGTACATCACCAGCGCCCGGTCGGCGAACTCGGCGACCACCCCGAGGTCGTGGGTGATGATCAATACCCCGGCGCCGGTGACGTCGCGGGCCGTCCTGAGCACGTCGAGGATCTGCGCCTGCACGGTGACGTCGAGTGCGGTGGTCGGCTCGTCGCAGATCAACAGATCCGGATCGTTGGCAATCGCGATCGCGATCACCACACGCTGCCGCTCACCGCCGGAAAGTTCGTGCGGGAACGCGCGGGCTCGCCGCTCGGCTTGCGAGATACCCACCAGCTCAAGGAGTTCCACGGCGCGTCGGCGGGCCTCCTGCTTACCGACGCGGGGCTGATGGACCCGGATCGCTTCGGCGATCTGGTCGCCGACGGTGTAGACGGGGGTCAGGGCCGACATCGGATCCTGGAACACCGTGCCGATCACCTTGCCGCGGAAGCGTGACATCCCGTCGTCGCCAAGACCGAGCAGTTCGGTTCCCTGCAGCCGCACCGAGCCGCCTACCTCCGCGTACTCGGGCAGCAGACCCACCACGGCCATTGCCGCCGCGGACTTACCCGACCCCGATTCGCCGACCATCGCCACCACTTCGCCCGGGTCGACACGGTAGCTGATGCCGCGCACCGCGGTCACCGGATCGCCGTCGGTGGGGAAGGTGACGGCCAGGTCGGTCACCTCGAGCAGCGGGGTCATCGCTCACCACGGCGCAGCGTTCTGCTGCCGGGATCCAGGGCGTCGCGCAGGCCATCACCGGTCAGGTTGGCGCACACCAGGATCAGCACCAGGACGCCGGCCGGAAACAGGAAGACCCACGGGTACGTCGTCGCGGACTGGGTGCCGTCGGCGATCAGCGTGCCCAGCGACACATCGGGTGGCTGGATGCCGAAACCGAGGAAGCTCAAACCGGTTTCGGCCAAGATGGCGGACGCGACGTTGAGGGCGGCGTCGATGATCAGGATCGACGCCACGTTCGGGATCACGTGACCGGTGATGATCCTGCGGCTGGAAACCCCCATAAACCGTGCCGCACGGATGAATTCGCGCTCCCGCAAGCTCATCGTCATGCCGCGCACCATGCGGGAGCTGACCATCCAGCCGAAGCCGGCCAGCAGCAACACCAGGAACATGATGTTGGCCGAATTCTTGGTCCGCGGAGTGACAATGGCGATCAGGATGAAGCTGGGCACCACCAGCAGCAGGTCGACCACCCACATGAGTGCCCGGTCTCGCCGGCCGCCGAAATACCCCGAGATCGCCCCCACGGTGGCGGCGATGCCGGTGGAGAGCACGGCGACACAGACACCGATCAGCATCGACTTCTGCATGCCCCGCAATATCTGCGCCAGCAGGTCCTGGCCCAGCGCGTTGGTGCCCAGCCAGTGACGCGTATCGGGCGGTTGCAGGAGGGCGTCGAAATCTAGGTCTTCGTAGGAATAGGGCAGCAGCGCGGGCAGCGTGTAGCAGCCGACGAACAGCAGCACCAGCACCACGAGGGAGACCACCGCGGACCGGTTGCGCAGGAACCGGCGCAGCACCAGGGTGCGCCGGGACGTGAAATCCGCGACCTCCGGCTGGGCCAAGGCGGTCATGCCACTCGCACTCTTGGGTCCAGCGCCGCGTAGATGACATCGGAGAGCAGACCGGCCAGCAAGACCACCGCCCCGGAGAACACCGTGATCGCCGCGACGATATTGGTGTCCTGGGTTGAAATACCGCGGACCATCCACTCACCCATGCCGTGCCAGCCGAAGATCTTCTCGACGAAAACCGCTCCGGTGACTAATCCGGCCACCCCGTAGGCGAACAGCGTGGCCATCGGTATCAGCGCGGTCCGCAGCCCGTGTTTGATCAGCGCTCGCCGCCGGGTCAGCCCCTTGGCGCGGGCGGTGCGGATGAAATCCTGCCCCAGGACGTCGAGCATCGCGTTGCGCTGATAGCGGCTGTAACCGGCGGCAGCTCCCAGCGCCAGCGTGAGCGACGGCAGCACCAGGTGCTTCAACCGGTCACCGAAGGCTTCCCAGGTCCCGGCGGCCACACCCGGTGCGGTCTCGCCGGTGTAGTCGAACAGTTGCAGGCCCAGCGTCCAGTTGACCCGCAGGGCACCCAGGATCAGCAGGTTGGCCACGACGAACGTCGGTGTGCTCAGCACCAGTAACGCCAGCATGGTGATCAGGCGGTCACTGAGCCGGTATTGACGGATGGCGCCCCACGCCCCGATCGCCACGCCCAGAGTCGTGCCGACCACCGATCCGATGATCAGCAGCCGCAGGCTGGTTCCGATGCGCCTCCCCAGCTCGGCGCCGACGGGCTGGCCGGTGATGGTGACCCCGAAGTCGCCGCGAACGGCGTGGGAAACCCAGTTGGCGTAGCGGATCGGGATGGGCCGGTTCAACCCCAGTTGGGCGGCCTTGGCGTCGATCACCGCTTGCGGCGGTCGCGGACTGCGCTGCATCAGGTTTTCCAGCGGCGAGAACGCAAGAGAAGTCAGGCAGTAGGTCAGGAACGAGGCCAACGCCAATAGCACGAGGTAGTTGAGCAACCGGCGCGCCAGAAAGCGTGTCACGCCCCACCACCATGCCGCATTGGGACAGAGTAGCGAGCCTCTTCTGCGGGGGCCCGCATCACGGGTGTGACCGGCGCATTTCATGACTTCTGAAGGTTCGTCGAAGTGCCGGCCCACAGACTTTGTGCTGATTCGGGCCGGGCTGGGCACGTGCGAGGACGTATTGGAGGGCGTAGATGTCGTTCGTATTCGCGGTACCTGAGTTGGTCGACGCCGCGGCGACGGAGCTGGCGGGGATCGGCTCGGCGATCAGCAATGCCAACGCGGCCGCCGCTTTTCCGACTACGGCGATCGCGGCCGCGGGTGCCGACGAGGTGTCGGCGGCCATCGCGGCGTTGTTCGGCGCGCACGCGCAGGCATATCAGGCGGTCAGTGCACAGCTGGCGACGTTTCATGATCAGTTCGTGCGCACCCTGCAGGCCAGTGTGGGCGCCTATGCGAGCACCGATGCTGTCGCTGCGGTCGCATCGGCTGAGCAACAGCTGCTCGACGTGATCAACGGTCCCGCCAGACTGTTGACCGGGCGTCCGCTTATCGGCGACGGTGCCGACGGCGTAACCCCGGGACAGGACGGTGGCGATGGCGGGTGGCTCATCGGCAACGGCGGCGACGGCGCCGACGGGACGGCACCCGGTCAGACCGGTGGGCAAGGCGGTGACGCCGGCTTTATCGGCAGCGGCGGAAGGGGCGGCAGGGGCGCCGAATTCCGGGTGGTCGATGGATTGCAGGGTGGTTTCGGTGGCCGCGGAGGTGACGCCTGGGGCTTCGGCAACGGCGGGGCCGGCGGGGCGGGCGGAACGC
>NZ_UPHQ01000157.1 GCF_900566055.1 Mycobacterium innocens | reverse complement strand
GGCAGGGGCGGCGCCGGGGGGAGGGCCGCGTTGATCGGCGACGGCGGCAACGGCGGCCAGGGCGGATACAACTCTGCCGGTGGTACCCCGGGCGACGGCGGCAAGGGTGGCGACGCCTGGCTGATCGGGGTTGGCGGCAACGGCGGCAACGCCGGGTCGGGCGGCACTGGCGGCGTTGGCGGCCAAGGCGGCGCCGGCGGGCTGCTGTTGGGACCAGGCGGTATCGACGGGTTGTGACGTTGCCGGCTCCTCGTAACGTCCGGCGTCGCGGGTGTTGGCCGCGCCGTCGCAAAAGTCGGTCGGGTAAATCGTCGCGCCGGCCGGTCGCGGGAGCAACAATGAGGAGGCGTCCGGCCCGTCCCCAACGGGCCCGGAAAGGTTCGCCGAGAGCGCTTGGAGCAGCCATGGCCGATCGCACCAATCGAGTCACCGTCGTCGTCGCCGACGATCATCCGGTAATGCGACAAGGCGTGGTGCGCGCACTGAAGTCCTGCGGGCGAGTGGAGGTCGTCGCCCAGGTGGCCGACGGTCGCGCGGCGCTGGACGCCATCCGCCAACTTCGGCCCACGGTCGCACTTCTCGACTACAAGATGCCCGAGCTGGACGGCATAGAGGTCACCCACGCAGTCGTCCGTGACGGGTTGCCGACCCGGGTGGTGCTGCTGAGCGCCTTCGACGACAGCCCGGTCGTCTACAAGGCTCTGGCCGAGGGTGCTTCGGGGTTCTTGACCAAGGAATCTGACAGCGACGAGATCGTCAACGCAGTTGTCACATGCGCCCACGGTGACTCGTACCTGCCGGCCGGGATAGCCGGCGGGCTGGCCGGTGAAGTCAAACGGCGGGGTAGGGGAGCCACGACACTACTGACCGAGCGCGAGACCCAGGTGATCACGATGATGGCGGACGGGCTGTCGGTTCCGCAGATCGCGTCACGACTCCATTTGGCGTCCAGCACGATCAAGACGCATGTGCACGGCCTTTACGAAAAGCTCGGTGTTTCCGATCGGGGGGCCGCCGTCGCCGAAGCGATGCGGCGTCGATTGCTCGAATAAGTTTGCCGCCCAGGCGATTTCGCCTGGGCGGCCACCGGGCCGGCCTCCTCCCTCAGTGTCGAAGCGGCAACTCCACGCGCAGGTGCGCGCCTCCGGGTTCATCGACGACGGTCAGCGTGCCACCGGCGGCTTGCACCCGCGCCCGGTGTGCGGCAAGACCGATGTGTCCCTGCGCGAGTCGACGCGCCGCGGCGTCAGCCGTTACCCCAATCCCGTTGTCGGCCACGTCGATACGAGCAACGCCGCGCTCGACTGCCAGTTTCACCGTCGCCGCGCTGGCCTGCGAATGACGGGCCACGTTGGACACCAACTCGCGGATAACCCCGAAAAGGATCGGGTCGATCGCGTTCGGGTCCGGGTAATCGATGTCGGTGGTGATCGTGATGCCCGAGCGGGCCGCGGTGACCGAGGCCAGCTTTTCTACCGCCGCTGCCAGGCCGACCTGGTCGAGCAGGGCCGGGTGTAGCTCAAAGGTCGCCTCGCGCAGTAGCTGAGCAGCGTCCTGCAGGCTGGCCAACGCGTGTTCGAGGGGCGCATCGGGGGCCTGCTTGAGGAAGTTGGCGATGTCGCGACGGGCCGCCAGCACATCCTGCAACGGTCCGTCGTGGATCGACTCCGAAATCTGCCGGCGCTCCGCCTGCGAGGCCGTCATCGTTTCGGCGAGCAGCTCTTCGCGCGAGGTCGCGAGGTTGACCATTTCGTCGATGTTGCGCAACCGGAAAAACACCACCAACAAGGCGGAGCCGCAGATGACCGCGTACATCAGCACTATCAGTGCCGTCGCCGCAGGGCCAGCGCGCGCCGAGATCACGGGGTCCTGAAGGACCGATGCGGTAAAGATCGCCAGGCTGGTGGCCAGCACGATAGCGGCCCGTGGCAGCGACAACTCGACGGCCACCATCCGCGGCAGCAGCACCATCACTAACAGCGGAATGTATCCGGCGGGTGATAACAGCTTGAAACCGAACACGGCCGCGACGTCGGCCAGGGCGAGGGTCATGAGTGCTCTGTCGTCGTTGAACAGATGACCCGCACCGGAAAACGCCACCAGCAGCGCGCCGATCGTCACGAGACCGTAGCAGCTCAGCAGCACAACCTGCGCGGGCAGTCGAGGCGAATCGCCGGCGGCCAGCATCGCGCCGACCATGATGACGACCACGCCGACGCGAAGCATGGACCCGGCCTGCAATGAACGCAATCGCTGTTTGCGCAGGACCTGCTCGATCTCGGTGCCGCTCATCGGTTACCTATCTTGCTGTCGTGTCCAGCGCAGTGGCAATTGCGCTCCTTGATCAGGTCACGGCAGGGGCACGTTGTTGAACAAGCCCGAAAGGTTCGTGCCGACGTTTCCGACGCCCGAGTCGTAGGCGGGGGTCGCGAGGTCCAGCGTGCTCGTGTTGAACAGGCCGGAGATGGTGTTGCCCCAGTTCGCCAGGCCCGATTCCAGCGCGCCGTAGTTGAAGTAGCCCGAGTTTCCGGTGCCGCCGGCGTTGGCGATGCCGGAACTGTAGGCGAAGTCGTTCGCGAGTCCCGATACGGGACCGGCCGCGGAGTTGAAGAATCCCGATTCGTTGCCGCTGCCGGAGTTGAAGAAGCCCGACGACGGGTCGGTGGTGGAATTGAAGAATCCCGGATTTTGCTGGTAGCCGAAGCCGAAGGGGTAGGGGCCCGAGGTCCCGCTGCCGGAGTAATCAAATGTTTGGGTAATGGCGTTGTCCACGGAAACGGCGGACAGGAGAGTGAACGCATCGATTGTCCAGCCGCCGATGCTGCCGTCGTACACGGTTGTCGTTATGGTCGTGCAAAGTGGCGTCCCGGGGATGCAGATGGTTTGTTTCAATTGGACTTTTATGGGGACGTCAGAAATGTGGAACGTTTCCATTGTGATCTCGTTGACGGTGCCCGTAATTGGTATATCGATCGGGGCATTCACGTCGTAACGCCAGGGGATTTCGGGAATGGCGGACGCGTACGAAACGGAAATGAGTCCCTGGTAATCGCCCCGCCATAAGGCGCCGTTGCTGTAACTGCCCGAAATGAGCGCGCCGGTATCGACATTGCCCGAATTGGCCAGGCCCGTGTCGGAGTTGCCCGTGTTGAACCAGCCGGTGTTGAAGTCGCCGGGGTTGAACCAGCCGGTGTTGCTGGCGCCGGGGTTGAAGCCGCCGGTGTTGCTGGCGCCGGTGTTGTAGCTGCCGGTGTTGTAGCCGCCCGCGTTGGCGATGCCGGTGTTGGCGATGCCGGCGTTGAAGAAACCGGTGTTGGCGCGGCCCGGGTTGAAGCTGCCGGTGTTGTAGCTGCCGGAGTTGCCGATGCCCCAGTTTCCGGTGCCGGAGTTGGCGATGCCGACGTTGTCGGTGCCGGAGTTGAACAGGCCGACGTTGCCGCTGCCGGAGTTCAGGGCGCCGAACCCGGTGAGGCCGTCGCCGCTGAGCCCGATGCCGATGTTGCCGTCTCCGGTGTTGCCGAAGCCGACGTTGCCGTCGCCGGTGTTGCCGAAGCCGACGTTGCCGCTGCCGGTGTTGCCGATCCCGATGTTGTGGACGGCGGCCGTCAACGAGGGACCGGTGTTGGCGAACCCGATGTTGGCGCTGCCGATGTTGCCGCTGCCGACGTTGAGGTCGCCCAGGTTGCCGCTGCCGATGTTGTGGTCGCCGATGTTGCCGCTGCCGACGTTGTGGGCGCCGACGTTGCCGCTGCCGACGTTGTGGGCGCCGACGTTGCCGAAGCCCACATTGAGCTGGCCGACGTTACCGAGGCCCACGTTGAAGATCGTCCCGGTGGTGCTGTCGCGGAGCACGCCGGCCAGGTCGGCGCCGACATTGCCAACGCCCGAGACATCGGTGGCTGTCGCGAATCCCTGGGTGCCCGTGTTGTAGACGCCCGAGACGGTATTGCCGAGGTTGGCCACCCCCGATTGCAGCGACCCGTAATTCTGCACGCCCGAGTTGCCGGCGCTTTCGGACGAGTAATTGAAAACGCCCGAATTGTTGGCGCCGAAGTTCCCCAGGCCGGATGCGCTGCCGCCGCCCGAGTTGAAGAACCCCGACGACGGGCTGCTGGTCGAGTTTCCGAATCCCGCCGCCGCCGGGATATCGACGATCGGGACGCTGATGGGACCGAGACCGCCCGTCCCAGTTATCGCTAGCACCGTCGAACCGTCCGGATTACCCACGTTGAGCGCCACCGTGGGTTGGTCACCGAACGAAATGACGATGGGGTCGCCGGTCTGGGCGCCGTAGACACTGACCGGACCGACGTAGCCGACGACTTCGCCGCCGAGGCCGTCGTCCAAGCCGCTGAAGGAGACCTTGGGAATGGTGACGGCGTTGATAGAGACGTCGGTGATGCTGACGCTGATGGGGATATTAACCGGGATCTGCACGTCGAAGAAGGCGGGGATTTCCGCAACGGTGATGGCGTAATACGCGCCGATCAGGCCTTGGTTGTCGCCGCGCCACAGCAGGCCGTTGTCCATGTTGCCGGTGTTGAGCGCGCCGGTGTCGATGCTGCCCGAGTTGGCCAGGCCGGTGTTGTAGTCGCCGGTGTTGAACCAGCCGGTGTTGTAGTTGCCGGGGTTGAAGCCGCCGGTGTTGGTGGCGCCGGTGTTGTAGCTGCCGGTGTTGTAGCTGCCCGGGTTGGCGATGCCGGTGTTGGCGTTGCCGGCGTTGAAGAAACCGGTGTTGGTGTGGCCCGGGTTGTAGCTGCCGGTGTTGTGGCTGCCGGTGTTGCCGATGCCCCAGTTTCCGGTGCCGGAGTTGCCGATGCCGATGTTGTCGGTGCCGGAGTTGAACAGGCCGATGTTGCCGCTGCCGGAGTTCAGCGCGCCGAACCCGGTGAGGCCGTCGCCGCTGAGCCCGATGCCGATGTTGCCGTCGCCGGTGTTGCCGAAGCCGATGTTGCCGTCACCGGTGTTGCCGAGACCGAGGTTGCCGTCACCGGTGTTGCCGAACCCGATGTTGGCGCTGCCGGTGTTGCCGAATCCGAGGTTGGCGCTGCCGATGTTGCCGCTGCCGACGTTGTGGTCGCCGACGTTGCCGCTGCCGAGGTTGTGGTCGCCGACGTTGCCGCCGCCGACGTTGAGGTCGCCGACGTTGCCGAAGCCCACGTTGAGTTGGCCGTCGTTTGCCAGGCCCACGTTGACGACCCGCCCGGCCGCGGCGTTGCCGTCGTGGAAGACGCCGGTCAGGTTGGTGCCGACGTTGGCGAAGCCGGAGACGTGGGCGGCCGTCGCGAGGTCCAGTGTGCTGGTGTTGTAGACGCCGGAAATGGTGTTGCCGAGGTTGGCCAGGCCCGACTGAAGGGAGCCGACGTTTCGGTAGCCCGAGACCCCCGCGTCACCGGTCGAGACGTTGCGGAAGCCCGAGGTGTCGGCGCCGATGTTGCCGAGGCCCGAGGCGCTGCCGGTGCCGGAGTTGAAGAAGCCCGACGACGGGCTGGTCGTCGAATTCCCGAATCCCGGCGCCGCCGGTATGTCGACGAACGTGATGTCGATGGGCCCGACGCCGCTGGAGATGGCGATGGGTATCGAGGTGTCTGGTCCGCCGATGAGGGCAGTGACCGTGGGCAGGATGCCGGTCAGGGCCGGGATGGAAATCGTGGCGAAGGTGATGCTGAGGTACGACGAGCCGAGGACGCTGACGGTGATCGGCTGAATCGCGAAGGGAGCGACCACGATGTTCGCGACGTCGAGGTTGATCGGGATGTTGATCGGGATCGCCAGGTCCATGTCCAGGACCGAGAATTCGGGAATGTAGATACCCGCGTGAAAACCGTACAAGCCTTGGTAGTCGCCCCTCCAGAAGATGCCGTTGCTGTAATTGCCCGCGATGAAGGCTCCGGTGTCGACATTGCCCGTGTTGGCCAGGCCGGTGTTGTAGTTGCCGGTGTTGAGTAGGCCGGTGTTGTAGTCGCCGGTGTTGAGGCTGCCGGTGTTGGTGCTGCCGGTGTTTGCCACACCCGTGTTGTAGTTGCCCGGGTTGACGAGTCCGGTGTTCGCCGTGCCCGTGTTGTAGCCGCCCGTGTTGTAGGCGCCCGCGTTGGCGACGCCGGTGTTGCCGGTACCCGGGTTCCACAGGCCCGTGTTGTCGCCGCCGGTGTTCTCGCTCCCGGTGTTGCCCAGGCCCGCGTTGCCGATGCCCCAGTTGCCGGTGCCGGAGTTGCCGATGCCGATGTTGCCGGTGCCGGAGTTGAGCACGCCGATGTTGCCGGTGCCGGAGTTGAACAGGCCGAGGTTGTCACTGCCGGAGTTCAGCGCGCCGAACCCGATTTCGCCGGTGCCGGTGAGCCCGATGCCGATGTTGTTGCTGCCGGTGTTGGCAAAGCCGATGTTGGCGTCGCCGGTGTTGGCAAAGCCGATGTTGGCGTTGCCCGCGTTCCCGAAGCCGCGGTTGTGGTCGCCGAGGTTTGCCGGGCCGATGTTGTCGTCGCCCAGGTTTGCCGAGCCGACATTGTGTGCGCCGAGGTTTCCGAAGCCGACGTTGAAACCGCCGACGTTTGCGCCGCCGATGTTGGCGCCGCCGACGTTTCCGCTACCGACGTTGTGGTCGCCGACGTTCCCGCTGCCCACGTTGAGGACGCCGTCGTTGGCGACGCCGACGTTCGAGACCGCGAAGTTGCCGAACAAACCGCTGAGGTCGGCGCCCACGTTCGCGACGCCCGAGACGCTGGCCGGCGTCGCGAGGTCCAGCGTGCTCGTGTTGAGGAACCCCGACACGGTGTTGCCGAGGTTCGCCATGCCCGATACCAGGCCGCCGACGTTCTTGTAGCCCGAGATTCCCGAGCTTCCCGAGGCCACGTTGAAGAAACCCGAGTTGTTGGCGCCGACGTTGGCCAGGCCCGAGGCGCTGCCGGTGCCGGAGTTCAAGAAGCCCGACGACGGGACCGTGGTCGAGTTCCCGAAGCCGGGAGCCGGCGGAATGTCGATGACCGGGATGGCGACGGGGCCGATGCCGCCGGTGCCCTCGATGGCTATCGCGGTGCTCGGCCCGCCGATCGTGGTATCGATGTCGGGCAGGGAGATGGCGATGTTCCCGATCGTGATGGGGCCGACGCTGAGGGCCTGCGTGGTTCCGGTGCCGAGGACGTCGATGTCGGCCGTGTATTTGGGGATGGTGATGCCCTGAATGGTCAGGGTGCCGAGCGTCGCGCTGACCGGGATGTCGATGGGGATATTCACGTCGAGGTTCACCGGAATGGCGGTATCGGGAATATAGATCGTGTAGTTGTAGCCGATCAGGCCCTGGTAATCGCCGCGCCACAAGACGCCGTTGTCATAGCTGCCGGAATTGACGAAACCCGTGTCGACATTTCCCGAGTTGGCCAAACCGGTGTTGTAGTCTCCGGTGTTCGAGTAACCCGTGTTGTACCACCCCGGGTTGAAGCCGGCGGTGTTGAAGCTGCCGGCGTTGAAGCTGCCGGAGTTGTAGTCGCCGGTGTTGCCGATCCCGGTGTTGACGTTGCCGGCGTCGGCGAGACCGGTGTTGACGTTGCCGGAGTTGAACAAGCCGGTGTTGGTGTTGCCGCTATTGGCGATACCCCAGTTGCCGGTGCCCGAGTTGCCGATGCCGATGTTGCCGGTGCCGGAGTTGAACACGCCGAGGTTGCCGGTGCCGGAGTTGAACAGGCCGAGGTTGCCGCTGCCGGAGTTCAGCGCGCCGAACCCGATTTCGCCGGTGCCGGTGAGCCCGATGCCGATGTTGTTGCTGCCGGTGTTGGCAAAGCCGATGTTGGCGTCGCCGGTGTTGGCGAAACCGGTGTTGGCGTTGCCCGCGTTCGCGAAGCCGCGGTTGTGGTCGCCGAGGTTTGCCGAGCCGATGTTGTCGTCGCCCAGGTTTGCCGAGCCGAAGTTTTGCAGGCCGTGGTTTGCGAAGCCGAGGTTGAAACCGCCGATGTTTGCGCCGCCGAGGTTGTCATCGCCGACGTTCCCGTTGCCGAAATTGGAGTCGCCGATGTTTCCGCTGCCCAGGTTGTGGTCACCGACGTTGCCGAAGCCCACGTTCACGCTGCCGTCGTTCGCCAGGCCCACGTTGAACGTCGTCATCCCTGCCGTGCTGTCGCGGTAAAGGCCCGCCAGGTCGGCGCCGACGTTTGCCACGCCGGAGACGTTGGCGGGCGTCGTGAGGTCCAGCGCGCTGGTGTTGAGCAATCCCGACACGGTGTTACCGAGGTTCGCCGCGCCCGAAACCAGGTCGCCGACGTTCTTGTAGCCCGAGATTCCCGAGCTGCCGGCGGCCAAGTTCAACAGGCCCGAGATGTTGGCGCCGACGTTGCCGAGGCCCGAGGAGCTGCCGGTGCCGGCGTTGAAGAAGCCCGACGACGGGCTGGTCGTCGAGTTTCCGTATCCCGGGGTGCCGCCGAAGTCGACGATTGTCCAGTCGGCGGGGCCGAGGCTGGCGGAGACGGGGATGACTATCGCCGTCGAACCGTCGGGGTTTCCGATCTGGATCGCCGGTGTGGGGCCGCTGGCATAGACGGGCGGAATGGTCAGGGAGTTGATGGTGCCTTGCAGGACGGGGATCGGACCCAGCGCGACGGTGGTACCGAACGGGATGTCGTCGATCGTGATCCCGTGGTAGACGGTGGTGGTGAAGCTGGCGTTGACGGGGATGTCGATCGGGATGGTGGCGACCACGTTCAACGGGATCTCGGGAACATGGATCGTGTAGTCAAAGCCGATCAGGCCCTGGTTGTCGCCGCGCCACAGCAGGCCGTTGTCCATGTTGCCGGTGTTGAGCGCGCCGGTGTCGATGCTGCCCGAGTTGGCCAGGCCGGTGTTGTAGTCGCCGGTGTTGAACCAGCCGGTGTTGTAGTTGCCGGGGTTGAAGCCGCCGGTGTTGGTGGCGCCGGTGTTGTAGCTGCCGGTGTTGTAGCTGCCCGGGTTGGCGATGCCGGTGTTGGCGTTGCCGGCGTTGAAGAAACCGGTGTTGGTGTGGCCCGGGTTGAAGCTGCCGGTGTTGTAGCTGCCGGTGTTGCCGATGCCCCAGTTTCCGGTGCCGGAGTTGCCGATGCCGATGTTGTCGGTGCCGGAGTTGAACAGGCCGATGTTGCCGCTGCCGGAGTTCAGGGCGCCGAACCCGAATTGGGTGTTGCCGCTGAGTCCGATGCCGATGTTGCCGTCGCCGGTGTTGCCGAACCCGATGTCGCCGTCACCGGTGTTGCCGAAGCCAAGGTTGCCGTCACCGGTGTTGCCGAACCCGAGGTTGCGGTCGCCGGTGTTGCCGAATCCGAGGTTGGCGCTGCCGATGTTGCCGCTGCCGACGTTGTGGTCGCCGACGTTGCCGCTGCCGAGGTTGTAGGCGCCGACGTTGCCGAAGCCCACGTTGGACACCGCCCCGGTTGCGCTGTCGCGAAGAACCCCGGCCAGGTCGGTGCCGACGTTGGCGAAGCCGGAGACGTGGGCGGCCGTCGCGAGGTCCAGTGTGCTGGTGTTGTAGACGCCGGAGATGGTGTTGCCCCAGTTGGCCAGGCCCGACTGAAGGGAGCCGACGTTGCGGTAGCCCGAGACCCCCGCGCCGCCGGTCGAGACGTTGCGGAAGCCCGAGGTGTTGGCGCCGACGTTGCCGAGACCCGAGGCGCTGCCGGTGCCGGAGTTGAAGAAGCCCGACGACGGGCTGGTCGTCGAGTTCCCGAATCCCGGCGCCGCCGGTATATCGATGATCTGGATCGTCCCGCCCTGCAAGGCGCCGACGATCGTGGCGTCTATGGCCGTACTCGGTCCCCCGATGTCAATTGTCACGGTGGGAGCGGTGAGCGTGGATGACGAGATGGCGACCGGGCCTAAATAGAAGTCACCGTCCAGGAAATATGTTTTGGGGTATGTATACCCCGGGATCGTGTACACCTGCCCGCCGACGACCATTACCTGGTTTATGGGGGTAACCGACTCTATGTCGATGGGGACGGTGGGAATATTGATCGCGACATCGACGCTGATCTGGCCTTGATTGTTGCCGGACACGAAAAACCCGTTGCTATAATTGCCCGTGTTAAACGCGCCGGTGTCCACATTTCCCGGGTTGTAGTAACCGGTGTCGTAATTGCCCGGGTTGAACCCGCCCGTGTTGTGCCCGCCGGCGTTGTAGCTGCCGGTGTTGGCGGCGCCCGCGTTGAGGAAGCCGGTATTGTAGCTGCCGGCGTTGGCGACGCCGCTATTGGCGATACCCGCGTTCCACGGGCCTGTGTTGTAGCTGCCCGCGTTATCTATGCCGGTGTTGCCGATGCCCGCGTTGCCGATTCCCCAGTTGCCGGTGCCCGAGTTGCCGATGCCGACATCCGAAGTGCCCGAATTGAATACGCCGACGTTGCCGGTGCCCGAGTTGAACAGGCCGAGGTTGCCGCTGCCCGAGTTCAGCGCGCCGAACCCGATCTCTCCGGTGCCGGTGAGCCCGATCCCGATATTGTTGCTGCCGCTATTGGCAACGCCGACATTGAAGTCGCCGGCGTTGGCAAGGCCGGCGTTGGAGTTCCCGGTGTTCCAGAAGCCCCGGTTGTGGTTGCCGAGGTTTCCGGGCCCGACGTTGTAGTCGCCGAGGTTCCCGAAGCCGAAATTGTCGACGCCACGGTTTCCAAAGCCGAGATTGCCGTCGCCGATATTGCCGCTGCCGATATTCGTGTCGCCGATGTTTGCGCTGCCGATGTTCGAGCTGCCGACGTTTCCTCTGCCGATATTCCAGCTGCCGACGTTGCCGCCGCCGAGGTTCGAATCACCGATGTTGGCGTTGCCGACGTTCGATCCGCCCTGGTCGGCGAAGCCCAGGTTGACCGACGACGGGCCGCCGAGAATGCCGGACATGTTGCTGCCGGTGTTGAGCACGCCCGAGACAAAGGCCGGCGCCGCGACGTCCAGCAAGCTCGCATTGAGCAAACCCGAGACGGTGTTGCCCGAATTCACCAGGCCCGATGCCGGCCCACCGGTGTTGGAGTAGCCCGAGATCCCGACGTTCGACGAGTTGAAGAAGCCCGAATTGTCGGTGCCGGAATTTGCCACGCCCGATGCGCTACCGGAACCGGTGTTGAAGAAGCCCGACGACGGGATGTCGGTCGAGTTTCCGAAGCCCGGACCCGGAAAAAGCAGGCCCTGATAATTTCCCCGCCACAACAGGCCGTTGCTGTAATTGCCCGAGATCAACGCGCCAGTGTCGACATTGCCGGTGTTGCCCACGCCGGTGTTGTAGTCGCCCCGGTTCAACAAGCCGGTGTTGTAGCTGCCACGGTTGAAGCTGCCCGTGTTGGCGTTACCCGAGTTGTAGTTTCCGGTGTTGTCATTGCCCGAGTTGGCGATGCCGGTATTGGCTATCCCGGAGTTGAACAGCCCCGTGTTGGCCTCACCGGAGTTGCCGAAACCGGTGTTATAGCTGTTGCCGGAGTTTCCGATTCCCCAGTTTCCGGTGCCGGAGTTGCCGATACCGACGTTTCCGCTGCCGGAGTTGAACAGCCCGACGTTGCCGGTGCCCGAGTTCAGCCCGCCGAGACCGGTCAGGCCGGACCCCGTCAGCCCGACGCCGGCGTTTCCGTTGCCGGTGTTGCCGAAGCCGATGTTGCCGTTGCCGGTGTTGCCGAAGCCGATGTTGTCGCTGCCGGTGTTGCCGAGCCCAACGTCGTGCATGGCCGCCGTCAACGAGGGACCGGTGTTTCCGAACCCGATGTTTGCGTTGCCGATGTTCCCGGAGCCGAGATTGAAGTCGCCGATGTTGGCGCTGCCGACGTTTCCGCTGCCGACGTTCGCAAAGCCCAGGTTCAGGCCCCTACTACCGAGCGGGCCGGCCACGGCTTGGGCGGCCGCTTGTGTGGGCAGGCTCGCCGGATCCCGCAGCGCCGTCAACGGCGTCAACGCCGAGGCGACCGCGGCAGCCTCGGCGTGATAGTCGACCATCGCGGCCACATCTTGGGCCCACATCTGTTCGTACTCGGCCTCGGCGGCGGCGATCGCCGGCGCGTTTTGGCCCAGCAGGTTCGAGGCCACCAGCCAGCCAAGCCGAGCGCGGTTGGCCGAGATGATCGCCGGATGCACCGTCGCCGCTCGCGCCACCTCGAATGCGGCAGCCGCTAACCGGGCCTGGGCCGCTGCCCGCTCAGCCTGGCCTGCCGCCGCGCTCAACCACCCCGCATACGGTCCGGCCGCACCCACCATTTCCGCCGAGGCCGGGCCCTGCCACCACGAACCCGCCAGCCCGGAGGTCAGCGATGCAAACCCGACCGCGGATGAACCCAGCTCGGCGGCCAGAGCTTGCCAGGCCGCCGCCGCCGCCAGCATCGGCCCCGATCCTGCGCCAGCAAACATCCGCTCCGAATTGCGTTCCGGTGGTAACCCCGCGAAATCCATCATGTCTCCCCAAGTCGAAGCAGATGGCCGGCGCCGCCGTGGCGGCCGGTGTCGTTGCGCCACTGCGGCAGTCGCCGTGTCACCGAACGATTTGCTTGGCTGCGTCAGGCAGTATCACCGCAATTCGTATGAATTTCCGCTAATCCGCAACTAATCCGCAACTGGCCCGTTGCTCGATTCCCGTCCGCGGCGGATGTGGGCAGCGGAGCCGCGTCGGGATGTACGGCTACATGAAAGACCCACTGCGCGAATATCTTTCATGTAGAGGCACCGGTTCGTTGGAACTGCTGCTCGAGGCCGGCGCGGCGGTGCTGTCCTCCTCCAGTTGGGGGAGGAAATTTCATCCCTTCAATCCGCCGTTTGGTTGAGGGTCTTGTGGGCGCGATGGGGTGAAGGTGGTCGGTGGGGTACTGGCTCGGTGGCGAAATGCGTTTGGACAAAGGGGATTGTGGTGACGTCGTTCGTGGTGGCTAGCTCGGAAGCGCTGGCGGCGGCAGCAGCTGATGTGGCTGGTATCGGTTGGTCGCTGCGTTCGGCAAATGCGGTGGCGGCGGCCCCGACGACCGCGGTGTTGGCCGCGGGCGCCGATGAGGTGTCGGAGGCGGTGGCGTCGTTGTTTTCCCGGCATGGTCAGGCGTATCAGGGTGTGAGTGCTCGGATGACGGTGTTTCACGACGAGGTGGTGCGGGCGCTGACGTGGAGTTCGGGGGCGTATGTGGGCGCTGAGGCAGCTAATGCGTCGCCGTTGCAAACCGCGGGACAGGGTCTGCTCAACCTGATCAATGCGCCCACCGAGGCGTTGGTGGGACGCCCATTGGTCGGCAATGGCGCCAACGGGACCAGCGGGCCGGTGGGGCAGCCGGGTCAGCCGGGGGGGATTTTGATCGGTAGTGGCGGAAATGGTGGCAACAGCAGCGCTCCCGGAGCTGCGGGGGGCGCCGGCGGGTCGGCGGGGCTGATCGGCAATGGCGGCGCCGGCGGTGCTGGCGGGGCCGGCGCGGTCGGGGGCGCCGGCGGCCGCGGTGGCTGGCTGTTAGGTTCCGGTGGGGCTGGCGGCGCCGGCGGAAGCGCCGCTGCGGCCGGTAGCACCGGCGGTACCGGCGGTGCAGGCGGCACCGCACCGTTGATCGGGCACGGTGGAGCGGGCGGGGCCGGCGGGAGCGGCCTGAGCGGTGACGGCGGCGCCGGGGGGCGCGGCGGGTTGC